>CAVJQJ010000157.1:0-2083 GCA_963651715.1 Anaerovoracaceae bacterium | reverse complement strand
CCCTTTGCCCGAAGAATACGGATATTTCGGATGTTCTTTTGAAAGTTTCATCCCTGAATGATTTTTACAGTACAAATATTTATTCAGTATACCCAGTAGCAAAACATATTCTATCTTTAGATATTGATAATCGTTTGAATGAAGGCGATATAACTCTTGTTGCCGATATTCAGAGAGTAAAAACCAACAATGTTGTAAAGAATTTTTATTCATTTGCTTCAAAGTATTGCAGTCATCATAATCCTAAGCATTTCCCTATTTATGACAGTTATGTTGATAAGGTTCTTTGTTATTTCCGCAATCTTAAGAAATTTCCTGCATTCAAATTTAAAAATTCAGATTTGAAAGACTATGCAAAATTCAAAGAGATATTAATTGCTTTCAGGTCTATTTATGGTCTCGATAAATTTAACCTGAAAGAGATTGATAAGTATCTGTGGCAATTTGGAAAGAAACATTTTCCTAAGAAATACAAGAGGGAATAGATAAGTTTTCTTCCATGTTAGAATCAACCCTTTGATTCTTCATATTCAATTCGGAAATTACTATGGCAGGCAACACTTTTGGCAAATGGTTTACCGTCACTACTTTCGGTGAGTCTCATGGGGTCGCATTGGGCTGTGTTATTGATGGCTGCCCTCCAGGCATGGAACTGGCTGAAGCGGATATCCAGATTGACCTTGACCGCCGTCGTCCTGGAACGTCCCGTTTTGTGACCCAGCGACGTGAACCTGATGCCATCAAGATTCTGTCAGGTGTTTATGAAGGTAAGACGACAGGAACGCCGATTGCCCTGATGATTGAGAATCAGGACCAGCGCAGCAAGGATTACAGCAAGATTGCGGAGGTTTTCCGGCCTGCGCATGGTGACTATACCTATTTTATGAAATACGGCATCCGCGATCCACGTGGTGGTGGGCGTTCTTCTGCCCGTTTGACTGCAGCGACGGTGGCTGCCGGTGCTGTTGCAAAGAAATGGCTGAAAGAAAAATTCGGAACAGAGATCCATGGTTGCCTGTCACAGCTTGGTACGATTCCAGTTCCTTTCCAGTCTTGGGAACATACGCCTGCGAATCCATTCTTTGCCGCGACAGATGATGAGGATCTGCTGGCATCCATGGAAACGTATATGGATGACCTGCGGAAAGATGGGGATTCCATCGGTGCCAAGGTTGGTATTGTGGCAACGGGTGTGCCGGTCGGTCTCGGTGCGCCGCTTGCGGACAAACTGGATGCCGAGATTGCCAAGGCCATGATGGGCATCAATGCAGTGAAGGGTGTTGAGATCGGTGATGGCTTTGCGGCGGTTTCCCAGAAAGGTTCTGAACATGGAGACCAGATTCTGCCAGACGGATTCGCAAGCAACCATGCTGGTGGCATTCTGGCGGGTATCTCAACCGGGCAGGATATCCGTGTTTCCATTGCGGTGAAGCCTACTCCATCCATCCGTCTTGCACGTCAGTCCATCAATACCCATGGTGAGGCTGTGACGATGGAAACCAATGGCCGCCATGATCCATGTGTCGGTATCCGTGCCGTGCCTGTTGCTGAGGCGATGCTGGCGCTTGTCCTGATGGATGCTGTTCTGCAGTACCGTGCGCAGTGCGATGATGTTCAGGTTCCACTTGCCCCTGTCCAGAGCGTCTTGCCTAAGTAAGCCGGGCTCTCACAGTGAGACAGAAAACAGGCTGGCCTGAACAGGCATTTGGATTTGGGGCGTTCTATTTCGCCTTTGTCGGTGTTTTTCCCGCCTATGTCACGCTGTATCTGGCATTCCAAGAAATCAGTCCTTTTGAAATCGGAATGCTCATGGCCATCATGCAGGGTACCCGTATCATTGGACCGAATCTGTGGGGATGGCTTGCCGACCTGACCGGGCGGCGTGACCGCATGCTCCAGCTGACGGCAGGACTTGCACTGCTTGTCTTCATCGGTTTCTTTTTCCAGGGCTCTTTCTGGTATTTCGCCATCTTCATGTTCGGGGTGAATATTTTCACCAGTGCTCAGGGGCCGCTTTCAGATACGCTGATTCTTGGCGAGATGCGGAGCGATATGTCCCGCTATGGTCAGCTCAGGCTCTGGG
>CAVJQJ010000156.1:0-7622 GCA_963651715.1 Anaerovoracaceae bacterium | reverse complement strand
GGATTGTCTGAATATCAGATACCGCATCCTGGGCCATCAGCTCGGCAATCGCCTGATGACGCTGACGGGCAATTTCCTGATGACGGGGAGCATGATGCATCCAGTAACGCAGCAGACGGGATCCCATGCCATTGCAGCAATGGTCCAGTTCTGAGAACAGCGTTGGAGACTGCTGATGCGCGCTGTCCGTCCGAATCGGATCCGTCAGCTCCAGATTGCGGCGTGTCATGGCGTCCATGGCAATGAAATCGCTTTCCGACTCGGTGACCAGTGTCCGGATATGCTGCAACGACTGCGACTGTGTATTCCTGGCATACTGGAGCAGTGCACCCGCCGCCCCCAAGGCAATCGACAAAGCACCGGCACCAAAACCGTCAAGCGAAACCACCTGCAGCTGTTCCATCAATGACTGCCGGCCATTCTCTGCATCGAAATGCCATTCAGGCAGACTGACAACACGTGCAACGAAAGCATCAAACATCCCTGTCTCAGAACCATCTGGGACAAGAATCTCTGCAGCCCCAGTCCGTTCAACCGCCTGCTGAAGCTGTTCCGCAACCTCCGCACTGCTGGCCACCACTTCCTGGACAGTCAACACCCCACTGGACAGTGAGAGCCATGCCATCCCCAGCACACCGGATTTCCGCCCGGCATGATATGAAACAGCAAATAATGGGCGGTCTTCTTTTTCCGGCAACAGGTTCGCATCCGTCAATGTCCCCGGCGTGACAATCCGGGCCACCTTACGCTCGACAGGTCCCTTGCTGGTTGCAGGATCGCCGACCTGCTCACAGATGGCGACAGACTCCCCGGCTGCAACCAGTTTCGGAAGATACTGGTCCAATGCATGGAATGGGATTCCCGCCAGAGCAATGCCTTCAGTCCGTTTCGTCAGGGTAATCCCCAGAATCCGGGAAGCCGTGACAGCATCATCAAAAAACGTTTCATAGAAATCCCCCATCCGATAAAGCAGCAGCATATCTGGATGCTCTGACTTGAGGCGGAGATACTGCTGCATTGCAGGGGTATAACGGGGAGCAGACTGGTCAGCCTGAGCGGCTTTTTTTGATGATTTAGGAGAAGTTGCCATAAGACCTTATTGAAAGCATCAGATGCAGAAAGGATGCAGATATCCAAGATATGCCACATTTTAACCGAATTATGCCTAGTCTAAATGGACATCATACGCTGGATGAAAAAGAAAAAAGAGCGCCCCAAAGGCGCTCTTTTCAGTCAGATCAGACCTGATGATCAGTTCTTGGACTGGTCAACCAGTTTGTTCTTAGCCAGCCAAGGCATCATTGCACGCAGACGGCCACCGACTTCTTCCAGCTGATGGGAAGCCAGCAGACGGCGTTTGGAACGCAGGGTAGGAGCACCAGCTGCATTTTCCAGGATGAAGCTCTTCGCGTATTCACCGGTCTGGATGTCTTTCAGAACCTGACGCATTGCTTCCTTGGACTGAGCGGTGACAACCTTAGGACCGGAAACATATTCGCCGTATTCAGCGTTGTTGGAAATAGAGTAGTTCATGTTCGCTACGCCACCTTCCTGGATCAGGTCAACAATCAGTTTCAGTTCGTGGCAGCATTCGAAGTATGCCATTTCTGGTGCATAACCAGCTTCAACCAGGGTTTCGAAACCGTTCTTGATCAGTTCAACGCAGCCACCGCACAGAACAGCCTGTTCACCGAACAGGTCAGTTTCAGTTTCTTCACGGAAAGTGGTTTCGATGATACCGGCACGGCCACCACCATTTGCCATCGCATAAGACAGGGCGATATCGCGTGCCTTACCGGATTTATCCTGATAGACAGCGATCAGCTGAGGAACACCACCACCCTGGGTGTAGGTGGAACGGACAGTATGGCCTGGAGCCTTAGGAGCGATCATGATGACGTCGAAGTCATCACGAGGAACAACCTGACCGTAGTGGATACCGAAGCCGTGTGCGAAAGCGATGACTGCACCCTGTTTTGCAACTGGCAGGATGCTTTCCTTGTAGACTGCAGGGATGTTTTCATCTGGCAGCAGAATCATGATAACGTCAGCCTGAGCAGCTGCGTCCTTGATTTCAGTGACTTTCAGACCAGCATTGACAGCCTTGTTCCAGGAAGCGCCGTTTTTACGCAGGCCAACGGTGACATCAACACCGGAATCATGCAGGTTCAGCGCATGTGCATGCCCCTGGGAACCATAACCAATAACAGCAACTTTCTTACCTTTGATCAAAGACAGATCACAGTCTTTATCGTAATAAACGTTCATACTTTTGAATCCTAGTTAATCAAAAAATCCAACAAATAAAAATTATACTTTCAGGATACGTTCACCGCGTCCCATACCAGAACCACCTGTCCGGACAGTTTCCAGAATAGCGGTACGGTCGATTGCTTCAATGAATGCATCCAGTTTAGCCTTGTCGCCAGTCAGCTCAATCGTGTATGCACGGTCGCTGACATCAATGATGCGGCCACGGAAAATGTCCGCAGTACGTTTGATTTCATCACGTTCCTTGCCGACAGCACGGATCTTGATGAGCATCATTTCACGTTCAACATAATAACCATCGGTCAGGTCAACAACCTTGACAACTTCAATCAGACGGTTGAGATGCTTGGTGATCTGTTCGATGATCGCATCAGAGCCGATGGTGACGATTGTCATACGGGAAAGGGTTGGGTCTTCTGTTGGCGCAACATTCAGGGTTTCGATATTGTAAGCACGGGCGGCAAACAGACCGACAACACGTGCCAGGGCACCTGCTTCATTTTCCAACAGAACTGAAATAATGTGACGCATATTATTTGTCCTCCAAGCTCATCAGCATTTCAGTCAGGCTCTTGCCCGGTTTGACCATAGGCCAGACGTTTTCAGTGGAATCGACCAGAACATTGACAAAAACCAACTTGTCTTTCATAGAGAAAGCTTCTTTCAGCGCACTTTCAACATCAGCCGGTTTTTCGACCTTCAGGCCGACATGTCCATAAGACTCAACCAGTTTTGTGAAATCAGGCAGAGAAGCCACATAGGTTTCAGAGTAGCGGGACTCATAATCCAGACGCTGCCACTGACGGACCATACCCAGAACACCGTTGTTCAGCAGAATGATCTTAGGTGTCAGGCCATACTGTTTACAGGTAGCCAGTTCCTGGATATTCATCTGGATAGAACCTTCACCGGTGACACAGGCGACAGTTGCATCAGGATGCGCCATCTGGACTCCCATCGCGTAAGGCAGGCCAACCCCCATAGTACCCAGACCACCGGAATTCAGCCAACGGCGTGGTTTGTCAAATGGATAGTACTGAGCCGCCCACATCTGGTGCTGACCGACGTCGGAAGTGATGTACGCATCCCCCTTGGTGACTTCCCACAGCTTGTCGATAACGAACTGTGGTTTGATGATGGTGTCTCCCTGATCATATTTCAGGCACTTCGTTGCACGCCATTCATTGATCTGTTTCCACCAGCCATCCAGACCGGCTGGATTGACGGCATTCGCAGGCATCGCATCCAACTGGGCAAGCATTTCCTGCAGGACATCCTTCACATTGCCAACGATAGGAATATCAACCTTCACACGTTTGGAGATGGAGGATGGATCGATATCGATGTGGATGATCTTGCGGTCAGGATCGGCAAAGCTGCCTGGATTGCCGATGACACGGTCATCAAAACGGGCACCGACAGACAGCACGATATCGCTGGCATTCAGTGCCATATTGGCTTCATATGCACCATGCATACCCGGCATACCGACCCAACGGTCGCTGGAAGCACGGTAACCGCCCAGCCCCTGCAGTGTTGTCACGCAAGGAACGCCCAGACGATCGATAAACGCATTCATTTCAGGAGCAGAGTCTGACAGGATAACACCGCCGCCACAGATGACGACAGGGCGTTTTGCCTGAAGAAGCAGCTGAACCGCTTTGCGGATCTGTCCGGTATGCCCCTTGTTGATAGGGCTGTAAGAGCGCATTTCGATTTCCTTAGGATATTCGTATGGGCAGCTCAACATGCTGACATCCTTAGGAAGGTCGATCAGGACAGGACCAGGACGGCCTGTCGATGCAATGTAAAACGCTTTCTTGATGGTGGCGGCAAGATCTCTGACATCTTTCACCAGGAAGTTGTGCTTCACACAAGGACGGGAAATACCAACCGCATCACATTCCTGGAAAGCGTCGGAACCGATTGCGGCGGTACCAACCTGACCGCTGATGACGACAATAGGAATGGAATCGGAATATGCGGTAGCCAACCCTGTAACTGCATTGGTTACACCTGGGCCAGAAGTCACCAGCGCAACACCAACCTTACCGGTACTTCTTGCATAGCCATCAGCCGCATGGACAGCAGCCTGTTCATGACGGACCAGGACATGCTTGAACTTATCCTGCTTATAGATGGCATCATAAACATAGAGAACGGAACCGCCTGGATAACCAAAAACGTGTTCAACACCCTCTTCAGCCAGACTCCGGACGAGAATCTCGGAACCTGTCATTTCTAAACTCATACTTCTTTCCTTTCAAGGTCCACTGGAAATTGATCGGATGCTCTTTCCTGACGAAACAGAACACATGATCACTGTCCATCGGAACAGTAAACCAACATCTGTCTCTCGCACTTGTGGCACGGGTCAGAGCAAACAGCTTTCAAAACGGCAAAGGCAGTCTTCACGTCCGGTGTCGTAGTCCACCATGTGAGCGCACATTCCACCTCGGGGTAGTGGGCAGAAGGCATTGAATACCTGCTTTGTTTTGAACGGGCACTGCTCAATTACAAAACATTACGTACAATTATTGGAATTGTACAGAGTGTTTAATTTTACAACACTCTGTCCACATCAGGCAGATAAAAATGCATAAAAAGGAGGAAACGCCTGTTATCGATACACGTCAACAGGGCAAGACCGCGGCTGAGGCACACCATCAGGCGGCCACAGCAGGAACATCATCCCAGACGGTCAGCGGAAACAGCGACAGAGTCCACCATCTATCGATGGACATCCTTGTCCCACTTGGTATAAGTCTGGCTGCGCATCTGCTCGACACGCCGACGGCGGATATTCTGGGGAAGGTCGCGCAGAGGACGGTAGATTTCAATACGGTCATCTGGTTTCAGCACCGCATCCACCGGCATCTTCTGGCCATAAATCCCGATATAGCCCTGTTGGACGACCTCTGCAAAACGGCCAGAAAGACCGGCAATTTCCAGCGCCTGACGGATAGTGGCACCAATAGGCACAGCAACATCCTGAATCAACTGATCTTCAGGTGACAGGTAACAGACCTGCACAGACATGGCAGATGTGGCTGGATTGTCAGTTCCATGGCTCATGGCTTCACCCATAAATCTTCTTGGCACGTTGACGGAAAGCACTGATGAGATCGATGGTCATCGCATTGAAGAAAGGACCAATCAGTTTCTCAAGCAGGAAATTTGAAAACTCATAAGTCATTGACAGGTTCACCGTACAATGGCTGTCATCGATCGGCGTGAAGGTCCACCCGCCATCAAGGGTCTTGAAAGGACCATTCCTCAACCTTATCTTGATGGAGGCAGGCGGCGTATTGACATTCTGGGTCGTGAATGTCTGCCGCACACCCTTGACATTCATATGCATCTCAGCAACGACAGTATGGTTGACAGAGTCCCGCTGAACATTGACACTGTCACACCACGGCAGAAAAGCAGGATAAGACTCGATATCCTCAACCAGCGCATACATCTGCTGCGCACTGTATTCAAGCTGGATAGATTTTTGAACGACCGTCATAATGACCGAATAATTTTGATAGAACCGCTATTTTATACAAAGGATGGGACCTTATGGCTATAGCAGACAACAGAAAAGCCTTTCACGATTACTTTATCGAAGAACGGTTCGAGGCAGGCATGGTCCTGGAAGGCTGGGAAGTCAAGTCCATCCGTGCAGGACGCGTCCAGCTGAAAGAAGCATACGTCCTCATCCGTGACGGAGAAATCTACCTGTTTGGCGCGCATATCAGTCCGCTCACAGCAGCATCCACCCATATCAAGCCGGATCCAATGCGCGACAGGAAACTGCTCCTGCACGCCGGGGAAATCAGCAAACTGATCGGGAAAGTCGAACGGGCAGGTTTCACATTGGTACCATTGAACCTGCATTTCTCAAAAGGACGGGTCAAATGCGAAATCGGCCTCGCAAAAGGCAAGAAGCAGTACGACAAGCGGGATGCTGAGAAGAAACGCGACTGGCAACGTGAACAGAGCCAGCTGATGAAACAGAACCGTCGATAAACGGACAAAAAAGCGGGAAACTTATTCCCGCTCTTTCAGCCATGCCATCAGGATGGCTTCCAGCGCACGCTCATTGGAACGCTCAGGATCATCATCGAACCCATCCAGCGCACACACCTTCGCATGCAGCTCGGTAAAACGCAGTGTCAATGGATCCAGATCTGGATCCAGATCATACAGCTCCTCGGCAATCTGCTGGGCATCAGACCATTTCATCTTAAACTCACCTCTCCAATTCAGCCGCGTTCAGCAACCAGATTCCGGGTATAACGGGGAATCTCAACCGTCACATCCTCATCACCGATCTTTGCCTGACAGGACAAGCGTGATTCCGGCTCAAGCCCCCAGGCGCGGTCCAGCATATCCTCCTCGCGGTCACCGGGTTCAGAAAGCGAATCATACCCTTCACGGATAATCACATGACAGGTACTGCAGGCGCCACACTTACCGCAGGCATGCTCAATCTCCACGTCATGCTCAAGCAGGGCATCAGTCAATGACTGTCCTGTTGGAGCATCAAATTCCACTCCATCAGGACACAGCACCGAATGAGGCAACACAGTAATCTTTGGCATAATCCATCCAATCAGAGAATAGCATTCACATCGTCAACATTCTTGCCAGAAAGCGCTTGACGGATACTGCGGTTCATCCGTCGGGCGGCGAATTCCTCAGTCCCTTTAGACAATGCCCCAACAGCCTCCCTGGCAGCGTCAATGTTATCACTTCCCAACACAGCCTTCACACCAGCCACCAACGCATCCACTTCAGCCCGTTCAGCATCACTGAGCAGATCCCCATCCGCATCCAATGCAGACTGGGTTGCCTGCAGAGCCCGTTCCGCCTCCACGGTTTCCTCACGCAAGGCGCGATGCTTCATATCATCTTCCGCATGCCGTCCGGAATCCATCAGCATCTTCACAATCTCATCATCACTCAGACCATAAGACGGCTTCACCTCAATGGATGCCTCAACACCAGACGACTGTTCACGGGCAGACACCGACAGCAGGCCATCCGCATCCACCTGATAGGTGATCCGGATCCTGGCACTGCCTGCCACCATAGGCGGAATCCCTCGCAATTCAAAACGGGCAAGGGAACGGCAGTCGGAAACCAGTTCCCGTTCGCCCTGCAGGACATGGACCGCCATCGCAGTCTGTCCATCCTTGAACGTCGTGAAATCCTGGGCGTAGGCACAGGGAATGGTTGAATTCCGGGGAATGATTTTCTCGACCAGACCGCCCATTGTCTCAACCCCAAGAGAAAGCGGAATGACATCCAACAGCAGCCAGTCATCGCCTGGTGCGCGGTTACCCGCCAACAGATTGGCC
>CAVJQJ010000155.1:0-3551 GCA_963651715.1 Anaerovoracaceae bacterium | reverse complement strand
GTCACTGAACAGCAGTAATCCGCATTGAAACATTCCACGGGTGGCTTCTTTGTCCGCCACCCGCATGACAATTTTTAAGAAACAAACTGAATAAGGATATTTTTGATATGAGTGAGAATGCTGGAGCAACCGCTCCTGAACAGACCCCGACCAAAGCCCCCAAGGTCAATACGGCGAAACGGCGCAAGCTCTTTGGTCTCCTGCTTCTGGTGGTGTTAGGTGCCGCAATCGCATGGTGCGCCTACTGGTTCTTATATGCCTCAAAATTTGTTTCCACCGACAATGCCTATACGGCCACTGAAGTCGCTCAGGTGACTCCTGAAATCGCCGGTACGGTCAAAGAGGTCAATGTTGTCGATACGCAGACTGTGAAGAAAGGCGACATTCTGGTTGTGATCGATGATGTGGATACACGCCTTGCATTGAATCAGGCGAAAGCGGATGAAGCCATGGCACGTGCCCAGCTGGTAGCGGCTGAAGCCGACCTGAGAAAATCCACCATTGACCTGCAGCGCCGCCGTGCATTGATTGATTCCGGTTCTGTTTCCGCGGATGAACTCACGGCAGCAGAATCTGCCGCTGAAGCAGCCAAGGCCCGTATCGACAGTGCGAAGGCTGCTATCGAACAGGCAAAAGCCCGTGCTGAACAGGCTCAGGTCAATCTAGGACGTACTGTCCTGCGAGCTCCTGTTGACGGTGTTGTTTCCAAACGTACTGTTCAGGTGGGTCAGAAAGTCCAGCCTGGAACACCTGTCCTGGCTGTTGTTCCTATCCAAGATGTCCATATCGATGCGAACTTCAAGGAAGCCCAGCTGAAGAATGTCTGCCCAGGCCAGAAGGCTGAAATTGTTTCCGATGTCTATGGTTCTTCTGTCACCTATCACGGTGTGGTCGATGGCTTCTCTGGCGGCACCGGTTCTGCGTTTGCACTGATTCCTGCCCAGAATGCGACCGGCAACTGGATCAAGGTTGTCCAGCGTCTGCCTGTCCGCATCAAGCTGGATCCAGAAGAGCTGAAGGCTCATCCTCTACAGGTCGGTCTATCTATGGAAGTCACCATCGATACCACCAGCGACGGGAAAGAATAATGGCATGTCATATTGATACTGACTGTGTCTCCATGATGTGAGGTTTCTGTATGGAAAAGAAAGAAGATAGCTGGCAGCTTGAGGGCCCTTCCCTGCTGATCACCGCACTGGTGCTGGCGGCGGGCAATTTTGTTGCCGTGCTGGATACAACGATTGCGAATGTGTCTGTCGCCCATATCGCCGGCGGTCTTGGCGCATCCAACAGCCAGGGGACGTGGGTCATCACGTCCTATGCGGTTGCTGAAGCGATCATGGTGCCGTTGACCGGTTGGCTTGCCAAGCGGTTCGGCGCAGTGAAGATATTCTGTATTTCCCTGGTCGGGTTCGGCTTTTTCTCCGGTGTCTGCGGTCTGGCTGTTTCCCTGAACATGCTGATTGGCGCACGTGTCCTGCAGGGGCTTGCCGGTGCCCCACTGCTACCGCTTTCGCTGACATTGATGCTCCGCATTTTCGGCAATAAACGGGCACCTGTAGCGAACGGTGTCTGGGCAATGACATCCCTGATTGCCCCTGTGACCGGTCCAATCCTTGGCGGTTGGCTCTGCGATGAATATTCCTGGCCTTGGATTTTCTACATCAATGTGCCATTCACCTTTGCGGCAGCGATTGCCCTGTATTTCATGTTCCGCACCCATCATGAAAAAACAGAACAGCGTCCTATCGACAAGATTGGCCTGATCCTGCTGGTTATCTGGGTCGCAGCATTACAGATCATGCTGGATGAAGGCAAGGACAATGACTGGTTTGAATCGAACTACATCATCACGCTGGCAATCATTGCGGCCATCGGATTTGCGGCTTTCATGATCTGGGAACTGACGGAACCGAATCCTGTTGTGGACCTGAAAGTGTTCCGTCACAGCGGTTTCTGGACGAGTGTGCTGTCGCTCTGTCTGGCATTCGGCGCCTTTTTCGGCATCAATGTGACCACGCCACTCTGGCTGCAGACGTGTATGGGTTACACCTCGACATGGGCAGGGTTAGCCACAGGTGTCGAGGGTGTTGCGGCACTGATGGTGGCCTCTTTTGCCGCCAAGATGACGGGCACGAAAGACTGCCGGAAACTAGTGTTCTGCGGCATCCTGTGGATGGCGTGCGTGACTTATGCCCGCAGTTTCATGAATACGGATGTGGATTACTGGATTGTTACCGCCCCACTGTTCTGTATGGGGTTTGGCCTGCCTTTCATGTTTGTGCCGATTTCTGCGCAGTCGATGATGAGTGTGCTGCCGGAAGAAATGGATTCCGCCGCCGGGCTGATGAATTTCTGCCGTTCCCTGGCTGGGGCATTCGCGACTTCCATCGTGAACACCTTCTGGGAAAACCAGGCGAATTACAAACATGAGCAGCTGTCTTACCTGATTGACCCGCAGGGTGAGTATTACCGGTCAATCATCCAGAATGGTGTAAGCCCTGATGTTGCCCGAAGCATCATCAACCAGCTTACCTCTGGACAGAGTATTATGCTGGCAACGAATACTGTGATGCAGTTCTGCGCCGTTGCACTGCTGGTCGCGGCGTTCTCCATCTGGTTTGGGCCAAACACCAACAAGATCCGTGAAGAAGTCGCCAGACGCAGTCAGCAGTAAACTTCACACAACATGACATGAAAAAGGCAGGGATATGAAAACACCCTGCCTTTTTCTGTCTCTGAAACTGCGTAGATTTATGGTCTTGCCTTCTTCGCGACTTCTGCGGCTTCTTTATCCGCAGAGGCTGCTTCTGTGCCTTTTACCGGTGTGCCATCCAGAACGGTGGCCTTAGGGCATGCCTTGCGGAGGTCATCGATACTGCGGGCTACACCACTACTGCCATGGGTGTTGAATGGGATGATGGTAATGTTGTCACAGCCCATTTTTTCGAGGAAACTGAAAACCGCCATTGGTGCGGTACCATGCCAAATTGGATAGCCCAAGACCATGGTCTTGACCGGTTTCATGTCTGGCAATGGGCCTTTCAATGATGGACGTGCTTTTTCTGCCTGCTCTTTCTTGGCGATCTCCAGCATTTCCTTGAAATTGTCTGTATATGGCTTGACCGTCTGGATCTGGTAGGCTGGCTGTTTGAGATTATCGGCAATCTTCAATGCCACCCGTTCTGTATTGCCGACTTCGAAGACCTTGATGCCATCGTTTGTATGGTTTTCCCCTCTTCTGGAGAAGAACGCCAGCAGGACACCATCTTTGCTGACATAGTCAGATACCATCTCTGTTTTCTGATTCTGTTCCGCTGGTTTTGGGGCAGGCTTGTCTTTTGCACAGCCAACCAATGCAACAGCTGATACACCGATTGCCAGTGCCAAACATGTTCTGGTGAATTTTCTCATGACAACTCCAATCTCAAAGTTTTGGGAGAATTCCGTCTGATTATAGTACATTGGGGGTATTTGTTCGTTTGATTTCGATTAAGATGTCTGCTTTGTTTCTTAACGAAGATTTCCTGCTGTGAATAAGCCTGCCGATA
>CAVJQJ010000154.1:0-6897 GCA_963651715.1 Anaerovoracaceae bacterium | reverse complement strand
CAGCTGGGAGAGCGCTTGCATGGCATGCAAGAGGTCAGCGGTTCGATCCCGCTTACCTCCACCAGAAGATAGAAATTGTGTCTCCATCGTCTAGAGGCCTAGGACACCACCCTTTCACGGTGGGAACAGCGGTTCGAATCCGCTTGGAGATGCCAGATAATTGGCTGACATTGTTGAATGGGATACTCGAAACTGTGTCTCCATCGTCTAGAGGCCTAGGACACCACCCTTTCACGGTGGGAACAGCGGTTCGAATCCGCTTGGAGATGCCAGATAATTGGCTGACATTGTTGAATGGGATACTCGAAACTGTGTCTCCATCGTCTAGAGGCCTAGGACACCACCCTTTCACGGTGGGAACAGCGGTTCGAATCCGCTTGGAGATGCCAGATAATTGGCTGACATTGTTGAATGGGATACTCGAAACTGTGTCTCCATCGTCTAGAGGCCTAGGACACCACCCTTTCACGGTGGGAACAGCGGTTCGAATCCGCTTGGAGATGCCAGATAATTGGCTGACATTGTTGAATGGGATACTCGAAACTGTGTCTCCATCGTCTAGAGGCCTAGGACACCACCCTTTCACGGTGGGAACAGCGGTTCGAATCCGCTTGGAGATGCCAGATACTATAGACAATCCCTCCGGGGATTTTTTTTGCCCGCGGTTTTCTAAAACCGTGCTTTTCAGGCCGATATCCGGGGCTATCAAGACACTATGCAGCGCACCACACAGCCAATCCAACAGAAAATCAGCTCAGATGGAAAAAAACTCGTCGCTCTGGCGAAAGAGATGTTCTATGCATCCAGCTTCACAGAAAGCGAATTTGCCCGCTTCCGTCTGCAGGCATTGGTTGCGGCATTGATTGAGAAAGCGCACCAGAAAACCCTCAATGAAGCAGGAGAGTATCTGTTCGGCACAGATATGGAAGCCTACAACTGCCTGTTGGAAGTCATCGAATCTTACTGCGAATCAGCCATCGTCATTGAACAGGGCCGTCGATATCAGTTCCTGCTGGTCGCCGTGCCGATCCTGGCATGGACCCGCTACACCATTCCATCTGGCAGGCTGGAAGACAGGATTTATCAGAAACTGGCGGAAAACTTCCGTCAGATCATGCTGGCGGAAAACGTCCGGATGAAAATGTCTCCGATACTTTTCACCGTCGACCAGTTGCCAATGGAACATATCGAGGTATTCAAAGCCTCCCGTAAATTCATCGACTCAATCCAGACCGGAGAACCCTGCATCATTCCAACAAAACCGGAAAACATGCAGTTCATGGCGGATGGCCGCTATCTGCTTGTTGGCTTGATGGCAGAAGAAGGGCAGCCGCTTTTCCGTTGGCAGGCAGATGCGGATCCAACGGAGATTGAAAGCCGGAAAGAAGCCTGCATGCAGCACTGGAAACAGGTGGCGATGCCACTCATGCTGCAGGTTCTGCCTGGGTGCAACCTCGACTTCCTCCAGCCAGGAGGGCTCTTCAACACCTGTCGTAAGACCGATCAGGAAATCCGTCCAGCGACCGTCATGGCGGCAGTCCAGTATCTGGAAAATGCATTGAATGTGCCTGCACAGTCACTCGGTGCAGTGATTGGTGGTTTTGGCAAGGAAAGCAATGGCAGTCAGGTTGAGGAATATCGGATCAGCTTCTATCAGCCGGGTGACAGCAAGATTGTCTATGGCGTTGTCTGGCCGATATTCGGTGTCGAGGAAATCAATGGATTAAGCATGCCAGTCCTGTTGGAAAACCATCCGGACGCCCTGAATACCAAAGGCGGTAAACAGCTTCTGGAGATTTTCCATCTCCTGCGTCAGCTGAACATCCATTTCGAGAAACATCCCGTCGACCGTTTCATCACAGAATACTGCGATGATTGTGGACAGCCACTCTTCGTTGATACCAATGGCGAGCTCGCCCATGCCGAAATGCCGGAAGAAACACAGCAGGATATCAGGCTGCACTGAGGCAGTTGTATTGAGCAGACCGTACGGATGCTGAAGAAAGGGAAACTGACGGAAAACCGTCAGTCAGCCGTCCAGAGGCCAGACTTGCCGCCTCTTTTTTCCAGAAGATGGATGTCCGTGATCGTCATGCCACGGTCAATCGCTTTCAGCATATCGTAGACAGTCAGTAGACCAACCTGGACAGCCGTCAATGCCTCCATTTCCACACCTGTTTTACCAACCGTTTCCGTCTGTGCGCGGCACTCGACACAGCTCTCACCAATCGTGAAATCAACCGTTACCCGGGTCAAAGGAATCGGATGACAGAGTGGCACCAGATCAGCTGTCCGCTTGGCCCCCATGATGGCGGCGATTCTTGCCACCCCTAAGACATCCCCTTTATCTGTCTCACGGTTCACAATCACCGCCAGCGTTTCCGGTTTCATATGGATGACGCCGGTCGCAATGGCAATCCGGTGGGTATTCTGTTTTTCACCGACATCCACCATATGGGCCTGACCGGATTCATCGAAATGGGTCAGTGACTGAACGGATTCAGATACAGAATTGTAAGCAGACATAAATAGACGCAGAGAAATAACAATAAAGAGGTATCATAACATCATGGCTAAAACTGGTACCCCCTCTCAGAAAAAAGGGCCGATGCAGAAACTGAAACGGCTCGTCATCCCACTGCTGGCATCCCTCTGCCTGCAGATGCCGATGGTCGCGTACGCACAGACCAATATTCCAAGTATTGGTGATACCGCGCGTACCGCATTGAGCCCGGTGGCGGAATACAAACTGGGCCGGTCCATCATGGTTCAGATTGAACAGGATCCAGCCTATGTCAAAGATGACGTCCTGAACGAATACCTCTTCGTGCTGGGCAACAAACTGGTAGGGGCCGATCCAACCCTGCGGGGAGAACTGGTCAATGATTTCACCTTCTTTGGCGTCAAAGACCGGACACTGAATGCATTTGCCTTGCCGGGTGGTTTTATCGGGGTGCATACCGGCCTGATCCTGACTACGGAAACTGAGTCAGAACTCGCGTCAGTCCTTTCCCACGAAGTCGGACACGTTTCCCAGCGGCATATTGCCCGGATGATTGCCTCCTCTGAACACGACATCCTGATTCCATTGGCATCGGCTGCGCTGGCGTTGGTGGCTGCAGCGGCGGGCGGTGGCGGCAATGCGGCGATGGGCGCCTTGGTCGCAGGGCAGGGGGTTGCCATCCAGAAACAGATCAACTTCACTCGTGAAGCTGAAAAAGAAGCTGACCGTGTCGGTTTCCAGATCCTGAAGCAGGCAGGTTTTGACATCAATGATATGCCGGCATTCTTCCTGAAGATGCAGAATGCGACCCGGCTCTACAATGATGCACCATCCCAGTACCTGCGAACCCACCCGCTGACATCCCAGCGTATTGCGGATATTGAATTGCGTATCCGGGAAGAACATTACCGTCAGCATGTGGACAATGTCGATTTCCAGCTCATCAGGTCAAAAGCCCGGGTCGTTCAGGGGGATATGGGGGGCGGTACGTATGAGGCCGAGAAATTTTTTACCGAACAGGTGAAAAAAGGTACCCGTTATCAGATGGCTGCAGGCTACTATGGGCTGGCGTTGATTGCATTGCAGAACAAGGATCCAAACCTGGCCAGACTGAGACTCAATGAAGCCCGTAAGATCTTTAGTGACAGCGCTATCCGTCAGAGTCTGGCACTCAGGGCATTGGATATCGAAATCATGATTGAATCGGGCAAGACATCAGAAGCGATTGCGACATCCAAAGCGGCAATCGACAGTTTCCCATCCTCCCGTACCATGTCCAACCTGTATGTCCGCTCACTGGCAAGAGCACGGCGATACGATGACTGCGTCCGCTACCTGCGGAAAATGTCTCAGCGTTACCGTGAAGATGCACAGATCCGTCGGACCATGGCATCCATCTACAACGAGATGGGTAAACCCGGGATGATGCACTTCTACATGGCTGAGTATTACCATCTGATGGAAGCCAACCAGATGGCGATTGAACAGCTGGATCTGGCGCGGAAAGAAAAAGATGTCACCTTCTACGACCAGTCACTCATTGATGCCCGTGAACGTGAATGGAAACAGGAAATCCGGGATGCAAAAGAATAACCAGGCTCAATCAGGAGTGATGGGTTTGGATACGAAAAATCCCGCTATTAATAGCGGGATTTTTTATGATTAAGTCTCATTCTTTTGAGAAGGGTTCAATTTTTTTGTTTCTTCAATTTTCAGAGATTCAATAATCTTGCCCAGTCGGACAAGTTTATGCATGTTACTTTGTTTGATGGGAGCTCCTTTGGCATAACGGTGTAGGTCTTTGGCCGGAATGCCGGTTTTTTCTGAAATGACGTGGACGCTATACTGTGCAATGAGAGTTGCAATTCCTCTGGCAATGAGTCGGTTCTGCGCGGAAATTTCAGCCAAAACATTCAGGCATTTGGATTGACAGGTTTTTGGGGATGAGGAAATACGCGTCATACCTCAAGCCTCCTGAATGGTTTTCTGTGGTTGAGTTGGGGGGATTGCTGCAGTTTCCTGTTCAAACTGCTCGAATTCTTTCAAGCGCAGATTTTTCCATTTCAGGAAATCGAGGACTTTGTTGGTCTGGGAATCCGAGTGGAAAGTGACGCTGATGCCAAGGACTTTCAGGATTTTCATGAAAGTGGCAAGCTTGATATCCTGTTCCCCTCTCATAAACCGCCATAGGGAAATGCGGTTGAAATGGGCATCTCTTGCGAGTTCAGAGACACCGTATAGCCGGATGAGGCTGGTGAGCGTCTCATGGAATGCGGAGGAATCCTCCTTTTTAAAGTCCTTCGAGAGCTGTTTCAGGTCAATGTTTTTCATGGCTTTCCTTCAGTCGGTAATCCCATGTGGACACATCTCCATCCATTGTTTGGAGTGTTCAGAATATGGATGAAACTGTCTCAGTCATGAGAGAAAGTGAGAACGTCAGGATTTGTGCATGCTGTCTGTATGCAGTCAGTAGGTTTGCTCAACATTGGCTTGATGCTGGGCAATGCTTTCCCCCAAAAGAAGGCGTGAGCTACTTGAGCTGGCGTCTTCTTTGGAGGAATGCAGATGAATATGAAAGTAGTTTGACGTTCTAGGATTGAAGACGGTTTGGGTTACCACATATAACCGGCACCGACAGAACCACCGAAGTGTCCCTGTGAGTTACCAGATGCCGTGGCTTTCAGCGTCCATTTACCATTCTCGGTATTGTGAGAAAAACCAAGCGCATAGCCCTGTTCACCCATATAGGTACCAGCCGCTATCGCAATCATGCTCTTGCCTGGTTGCCATGCCTGTGGCAGACCTGCCGTTGCCAGTGCCATGGCGACGCCGGCATAAGCATTGTCTTCAACACGGTCGACATGTTTATCGACATTGGCAAAGCGCTGGTTGATCTGGGCTTCTGTTGCCTGCAACTGGCTGACATTGACGGCATCGGTTGGGGCTGTACCCGCTGCGACACCATGGACTTGCTGATTGCCCATATTGACGTTGTTCTGAGTGAAGACCATGGACTTGCCGACCCGAAGACCGTCTTTCTTGATGGAGGTATTGCCGACCTTGACTTCTCTTTTGGCTTCAACGGTATCCGCTTTGACAGACTGGGCATTAACGGTTGTTGCCTCGACTTTGTCTGCTTTGACCGTTTTAGCTTCTACGGAGTTGACTTTGATGTCATCTGCCAGTTTCAGGACCGCGCCATTGCCACTGGAAGCTTTTTCGACCTTGATGTTGTCACTTCCTTTGATAGAGGATTGGCCAACCTGTGCCCCTGTTTTTGCTTCAGTCATGGTCACTGTCGTTTCGTTGTTTGCGGTTTTCTGTTCAGCCAGGTAAGTGGTATCGGTATCTTGGAGTTTTGCAACAGATTTGCCCGTGTTGTCCTTGATTTCGTAGTTGTTTACAACGTTACCTGTTCCAGTAGTGGTTTCAACAGTGTAGGTTGTGTCTTTATCCTTGAAAGTGCCTTCAACCTTATGGCCGGCGCTGTCGGTCAGGGTGATGGTCTTTTCTGCATCGCCAGATACTTCAAGTTTGTTATTGGTCGTGTCCTTATCTGTAAGGCTTGCTTTTACACCGTTGACAGAAACCGTTAGTGTTTTACCATCAGCAGAAGTATTTGCGGTAATGACATCTCCAATTCTTGTCGTGTTCGTGACGGTGGTTTGTTCCCCCTGGTCGGATAGACGGATTATTCGCCTTTCTGAGCGATGACACCGTCAGTATTCAGCCCCATAACATGGGAGAAACCACCGTCAACATAAGTGATTTCGCCGGTGATGCCGGATGCGAGGTCAGACAGCAGGAAAGCTGCTGCATTGCCGATTTCTTCAATAGTGACGTTGCGGCGCAGAGGAGCGTTCTTGGCAACGAAATTCAGCAGGATGTTGAAATCGCGGATACCACTTGCGGCAACAGTCTTGACTGGACCAGCGGAAATCGCATTGACGCGGACACCGGTCTTGCCCAGGGATTCAGCCATGTAACGGACAGTTGCTTCCAGAGAAGCTTTGGCCAGACCCATGGTGTTGTAGTAAGGAATCGCTCTACTGGAACCCAGATAAGTCAGTGCCAGACAGGAAGAACCTGGATTCAGGAGAGGGCGTGCAGCCTTGACCAGAGCAGGGTAGCTGTAAGCAGAGATGTCATGGGCGATTCTGAAGTTTTCGCGGGAAAGGCCGTCGAAGAAGTCACCGGCAATCGCTTCGCGTGGTGCAAAACCGATGGAATGGACCAGGCCATCCAGGCTGCCCCATTCTTTGGAGATTTCTGCAAAGACATGTTCAATATGTTCGTCCTTGCTGACGTCACATTCATAAACCATGCTGCTGCCCAGTTCTTTTGCAAAAGCAGTAATACGGTCTTTAAAACGTTCACCGACATAAGTGAAAGCC
>CAVJQJ010000153.1:0-25795 GCA_963651715.1 Anaerovoracaceae bacterium | reverse complement strand
TCCATCGATCCAGTCTGGTACCAGACCATATTCACGGCGACAGGGGCCCGATGGTCTTCCCTGACAATCACTTTCATGCCGTTTTTGAGATGGAACTCTTGTGGAGGTTCCGCCTGAACGGCTGGCTGCACGCCCAATAAGGCAATCAACGCAGAAAAAAAGATTTTTTGAATTTTCATAATTCCAGCTCTGCTAAAATGGCTCATCCAATGTTTTAAACATTCAGCCCTAACTTTAGCTTAAAACGGTACCCATGTTCAGTTTCTTTAAAAGAAAAAAAACACCTGAGGAAGCACAGACTTCCACCCCATCAGAAGTCCAGACTCAGGCAGAACCTGAGAAAAAACAGTCCTGGTTCAGCCACCTGAAAGCCGGACTTGCCAAAACCGCCTCGTCCTTCAACATCTTTGGCGGCGCGAAGATCGATGAGGATCTCTATGAGGAGCTTGAAACCGCACTGCTGGTTTCCGATGCCGGGATGCCCGCGACAGAATACCTGCTTGACCAGTTGAGACAGGCTGTGAAAGACAAGCAGCTAACGTCTCCTGTCCAGATCAAGGAGGAACTGCAGCGTCTGCTGGTCGACCTGATGAAACCTTTAGAAAAAGATTTCGAAATCGGCAGACACGAACCCCTCGTGATCATGATGGCAGGCGTCAACGGTGCCGGCAAAACCACCTCCATCGGGAAACTCGCCAAACATATGCAGAACCACGGACAGTCTGTCCTGTTGGCCGCCGGCGATACGTTCCGTGCCGCCGCACGTGAACAGCTGCTCATCTGGGGGGAACGCAACAATGTGACAGTGATTGCCCAGGAATCCGGCGACCCTGCCGCAGTGGCTTTCGATGCGGTCCATTCCGCCAAATCCAAACAGATTGATATTGTCATGGTGGATACCGCAGGCCGCCTGCCTACCCAGCTTCATCTGATGGAAGAACTGAAGAAGGTGAAACGGGTGATCGGCAAGGGATTGGAAACTGCACCGCATGAAATCCTGCTCGTGATTGACGGCAATACCGGACAGAACGCCTTGGCGCAGGTCAAGGCATTCGATGATGCGTTGGGTCTGACCGGCCTTATTGTTACGAAACTCGATGGTACGCCTAAGGGCGGCAT
Organism: Anaerovoracaceae bacterium; assembly: GCA_963651715.1. Taxonomy (GTDB): domain Bacteria; phylum Pseudomonadota; class Gammaproteobacteria; order Burkholderiales; family Burkholderiaceae_D; genus Oxalobacter. The sequence continues at coordinate 24,676 of CAVJQJ010000153.1, read as the reverse complement.
CCTGGCTGCGATTGCGAAGACGCATCCTGTCCCCGTCTACTTCATCGGGGTCGGTGAAAAGATCGAGGACCTGCAGCCTTTCAAGGCCGAGGAATTCGCCAGCGCATTGCTGAACTGATTCCAGACAAAGATACGGCGGTCCCATAAGTCATTGGGAAACCGCCGTTTTTTCATTTCACCTTTCCCCGTAACAAACTGTTACCCTTTTGGCATCAATATTGCTTGCACGCTTTAGCACTCTTTTGACAAGAGTGCTAAAATAGTCTTATGTGATTCGTTAACTGTTTCTAACGATTGGGAAAAAATATGATTAAGGAGTTTCAAGAATGACCGAAAAGTCTACAAAAACGCCTCTGGCGACTGTAGGCAGTCGTGCGTTGACTCCAGCCTTCACCGGTTCGCTTGGCAACATCGAAACCTACATTGCTGAAGTCAATCGACTGCCTATCCTGACACAGGAACAGGAAACCGCTCTGGCAAAGGCTTATCAGGAAAAGAATGACCTGATGGCGGCGCAGCAGCTGATCATGTCTCATCTGAGACTGGTGGTTTCTGTCGCCCGCAGCTATCTGGGTTACGGTCTGCCTCATGCCGACCTGATCCAGGAGGGCAATATCGGTCTGATGAAAGCGGTCAAACGGTTCAACCCGGATATGGGTGTCCGTCTGGTTTCGTATGCGATTCATTGGATCAAGGCTGAAATCCATGAATATATCCTGCGCAACTGGCGGATGGTCAAGGTGGCAACGACCAAGGCACAGCGGAAGCTGTTCTTCAATCTGCGCAGCCATAAGACCGGCACCGAAGCCATGACACGGGCTCAGGTAACTGAGCTTGCCGACAAGCTGAATGTCAAGGAAGAAGAAGTCATCGAAATGGAAACCCGTATGGGTGGTCATGACATCGCGATGGAAACCCAGCACGATGATGACGATGATGCGAATTTCGCACCGATTTCCTATCTCTCCTCGGAAACGGATGAACCGACAGCTGTCCTGGAAAAACGCCAGTATGACCGCCTTCAGTCTGATGGTCTGGCTGAAGCACTCGACAAACTGGATGCCCGTTCCCGCCGCATCATTGAAGCCCGCTGGCTGAACAAGGAAGATGGCGAATCTGCCACACTGCATGACCTGGCGAAGGAATTCGGGGTCTCCGCAGAACGTATCCGCCAGATTGAAACGGCGGCCCTGAAGAAGATGCGCGGTACCTTACAGACATTTGACTGACAGGTTTTCCTGTTCTCACAAAACACCCCCGATGCTTCCGCATCGGGGTTTTCTTTTTAAATGCCCAAAACAGGAGCACAACAGGCATCCTGCCAGATGCCTGTCTTCTGATGTTGGACGGCTGTTATCAACCCAACCGTTTCGCGACTTCGTCCCAGTTCACAATCTGCCAGAGTGAACCGACATATTTCGCGCGGGCATTACGGTAGTCCACATAGTAGGCGTGTTCCCAGACATCGAAGGTCAGCAGAGGCACATCATCACCTGTAATTGGCGTTGCGGCATTGGAGGTATTCACAATGTCGAGCGAACCGTCTGTTTTTTTCACCAGCCAGGTCCAGCCGGAACCGAAGTTGCCGGTGCAGGATGCGGTGAACGCTTCCTGGAATGCTTCAAAAGAGCCCCATTTCTTTTCAATCACTGCCAACAGGGCGCCTGCTGGTTTACCTTTGCCATTTGGTGTCAGTCCATTCTAGTAGAAGGTATGGTTGTATACCTGAGCGGCGTTGTTGAAGATGCCGCCTGTTGCAGAACGGATGATGTCTTCAAGGGATTTATTTTCATACGCTGTCCCTGCGATGAGGCGGTTCAGGGTATCCACGTAGGATTTATGGTGCTTGCCATAGTGATAGCTGATGGTTTCTGCGGAAATGACCGGAGCCAGCGCATCTTCTGCATATGGCAATGGTGGAAGTGTGTGTGCCATGTCTTTTACCTTTCTATCTGTCTGATTTGCCATTGGAAAGGCAGTCTGTGTATGCTCATCAACTGCCAATGTCGACAGCATAACAGGAATCCCATTTTTCTGCTGAGCAGGCTTCAGAAATCACCGATAGAAAGCGACCGGTCTTTCCGCATCCAACGGGATTTCTTTTTTCGGCAGTGACTCTTTGAATGCATGGGCAAAGATGATTTCAAAACGCAGGGTAATCCTGCCATCCGCATCACGGAGATGCTCAAGGTTCTGCAGGATCCGGGCAAATGTCCCTTTTCCCATCAGTCCCTGACGGCGGTTGCCGAGGGGATTCCCGCCCAATGCACGGATATCGCGCAGCAGCGCACCGATATCCTGATAGGTCAGGTCAATCCATTCATGCTCAATGACCGGCGCCGGGAATCCGGTCTGGACAAGTGCATTCCCCAACTGCTGGAAGTCTGGATAGGTCATGACATGGTCATAGCCATCGATTCCCGCAAATGCGTGGTAGAGGTTCTGCAGGGAACCGTACCCCAGGCAGGAAAAGAGCAGTAGTCCGTCCTGCTGCAGCATCTGATACCACTCGGACAGTACGCCCCCGATGTCTTCCGCCCAGTGCAGCATCATGTTGGACCAGACCAGATTGAACGACGCGGGCTGGAACAATGGGAGCGCAGCATCTCCACAGAGACGGTCTATGGCTTTTCCATCATGCTGACACACCGATTGATGCAATGGCGCAAAGACGGCATCCACCCCAACCGCCGATGCACGCGGAAACCGTGCGCAGAGCAACGGCAGATCATCACCACGTCCACAGCCGACATCCACAAGCCTGTCCACATCCAGTGTCATGACGGACAGACGGTCATGAAGACGGGCGGCGACTTCCCGCCAGAGGAAATCCCCGCCTGCTGTGCGGTTCAGGTTCTCGAACAACTGTCTGACTTTCCGGGAATCGATGGCCATGTTTCTATTGGTTGATGCTTGGGTTGTACAATAGCGTTTTTGAATCAGGCGATGAAAGGATGGGCATGGGCTTTTTCTCTGCAATGGCAGATGCCATCCGTCAGTCCCTTACGCCCTGTATTTTATGTCATTCTCCGAGTCGGGATGGCATCTGTGATGTCTGCCATGACCACTATATCCCCAAGCATGTGATGCGGTGTCATCAGTGCGGTCTTCTGCTGACGCAGGGCACCCCGTCATCCCATCCCATCTGCGGGGAATGTCTGAAGCACCCACCCCACTATGATGAGACGGTTGTCGCCGCTGATTTCGTGCCCCCCATTGACCAGATAGTCCATCTGCTGAAATTCCAGTATCAGCTGCCGGCTGCCCCGGTCATGGGACGGCTGCTGTATCAGGCAACCCTGCAACATCCGACCGCTCCTGATCTGCTGGTTGCAGTCCCTCTGGGTAATCAACGGTTGATTGAACGGGGATTCAACCAGTCACACGAAATCGCCAGAACGCTGGGAAAACGGATGAAAATCACTCTGCATCGCTCCCTGCTGCTCAGAACGCGTGATACCCAACCGCAGAGTGGTCTTGACCTGTCGCTCCGCCGTCAGAATGTCCATCAGGCATTTGCGGTCCCATCCGATGCATTGCCCCTGATTCAAGGCAGACATATCGGTGTTGTGGATGATGTCATGACGACAGGGCATACGCTGGATGAAATCGCTCTTGTCCTGAAACGGGCTGGCGCGGCGCGGATCACCAATCTTGTCTTTGCCAGAACACCGAAGAAACTGTAGGAACCAGACATGTTTAATGTTGTTTTAGTCGAACCTGAAATTCCACCGAATACCGGAAACATCATCCGCCTCTGCGCCAATACGGGCTGCCAGCTCCATCTGGTTGAACCGCTCGGTTTTCCCATCGACCATGCGAAGATGCGCCGGGCGGGACTGGATTACCACGAGTTTGTCTCCATGAAGATCCATCACAGCTGGGCAGATTTCCTGGCAACCGAGCAACCTGATAAAGCCAGGATGTATGCGTTGACCACCAAGGGAGACAGCACCTGTTATGCCCATGCCACTTTCTCACCGGGAGACTGGTTCATTTTCGGGGCAGAGACACATGGTCTGGCAGAGCATATCCACCGCTATTTCCTGGATGGACACCGTCTGCGTCTGCCAATGATGCCAGACAACCGGAGCCTGAACCTGTCGAACAGTGTCGCCATTACGGTCTATGAGGCCTGGCGTCAGCATGGCTTCAAGGGCGGCGCCTGACCAGACTCCTCCGGTCTCCCTATAAAAAAATCCCCTGACGTCTTCATCAGGGGATTTTTCATCAGCTGAACAGGTCTTTCAGCTTATCCAGCCAGCCTTTCTGCTGGGGACTGTGTTTCGCCGGTGTCTTTGAGATCAGTTCCTCAAACTTGCGGAGCAGTTCTTTTTCTTCGCTGTTCAGATGGACTGGGGTCTCAACCCGGATATGGCAGAAAAGGTCGCCTGCATCATAGGCATGCAGCCCCTTGATACCCTTGCCCTTGAGACGGAATGTCCTGCCTGTCTGGGTCCCTTCCGGAATCTTGAAGGAGACTTTGCCATCCAGTGTTGGAACCTCGATTTCGCCACCCAGTGCTGCGGTACCGAATGTGATTGGGATCTCACAGTGGAGGTCACCGTCATCACGGGTGAACACGGCATGTTTCTTGATACGGATCTCAACATACAAATCCCCTGGAGGCCCACCATTCTGTCCTGGTTCACCATCACCGGAGGATCTCAGGCGCATGCCGTCATCAATCCCCGCTGGAATCTGGAAGTCGAGTGTCTTCTGCGTGCGGATATGGCCTTCACCATGACAGTCTGGGCATGGATCCTTGATCTGCTGGCCTGTACCATGACAGTGTGGACAGGTCTGCTGGACACTGAAGAAGCCCTGCTGCATGCGGACCTGACCTCGGCCACCACAGGTTGCACAGGTCGTTGGTGAGGTGCCTTTCTTGGCACCACTGCCACCGCAGGATTCACATTTGTTCCAGGCTGGTACACGGATGGTCTTCTTGCAGCCTTTCGCCGCTTCCTCAAGAGTGACCTCAAGGTTGTAGCGCAGGTCGGAGCCCCGGTATGCCTGAGGACCACTGCTGCGTCCACCGCCCATGCCTGCCCCGAAGATATCCCCGAAGATATCGCCAAAAGCACCACCGAATGGATCACTGCCATGGCCGCCCATGCCTCCCATGCCGTTGGGATCCACGCCAGCATGACCAAAGCGGTCGTATGCACCACGTTTCTGGTCATCGGAGAGGATTTCGTAGGCTTCCTTGACTTCCTTGAATTTTTCTTCTGCGGTCTTGTCGTCTGGGTTGCGGTCTGGATGGTATTTCATCGCAAGCTTACGATAAGCCTTCTTGATCTCAGCTTCCGAAGCATCTTTGGCAACCCCAAGTACTTCATAAAAATTCCGTTTTGCCATTTCAATTCTTCCTCATCTTTAAAAGGGTCGCTGTCCGTTCCATCATCCGGAACCGTCTGGACATCAAACAGAACGCCGGGCTAATGGCGGAACCATATTCTGCCCGGCGGTCTTTCTGCCTGTTTCAAAGAATCGATTATTCTTTGTCCTTGACTTCCTTGAAGTCTGCATCGACGACGTTGTCATCTTTTGGTGCTGCACCGGCTGATGCGCCAGCACCTGCACCTGCTGCACCGGCAGCACCTTCCTTGGCCTGCTGGCTTGCATAAACAGCTTCACCCAGTTTCTGAGCCGCACCTGCCAGGGCCTGCATCTTGGCATCAATCGCCGCCTTGTCATCACCCTTCAGGGATTCTTCCAGATCTTTCAGGGCTGCTTCGATACCATCCTTGGTTGGCTGGTCGAGCTTGTCGCCATGTTCATCCAGAGACTTACGGGTTGCATGGACCAGTGAGTCACCCTGGTTGCGGGCTTCGGTCAGTTCACGGACGCGTTTGTCTTCTTCTGCATTGACTTCCGCATCCTTGACCATACGCTGGATTTCTTCTTCCGTCAGACCAGAGTTTGCCTTGATGGTAATCTTGTTTTCCTTGCCGGTCGCCTTGTCTTTCGCGCTGACATTCAGGATGCCGTTCGCATCGATATCGAAGGTGACTTCGATCTGAGGAATGCCACGTGGTGCTGGTGGAATGTCTTCCAGATTGAATTCACCCAGTACCTTGTTGGCAGCCGCCATTTCACGTTCACCCTGGCAGACCTTGATGGTGACCGCAGGCTGATTGTCGTCCGCTGTAGAGAACACCTGACTGAACTTGGTTGGAATCGTGGTGTTCTTCTTGATCATCTTGGTCATGACACCGCCGAGGGTTTCAATACCCAGGGACAGTGGGGTAACGTCCAGCAGCAGCAGGTCTTTACGGTCACCGGACAGGACAGAACCCTGCAGGGATGCGCCGACTGCAACGGCTTCGTCTGGGTTGACGTCACGGCGTGGTTCCTTGCCGAAGAATTCCTTGACCTTTTCCTGGACCTTAGGCATACGGGTCATACCACCGACGAGGATGACGTCGTCAATGTCAGATGGGCTGAGGCCGGCATCTTTCAGTGCGATACGGCAAGGTGCGATGGTCTTTTCAATCAGTTCTTCTGCCAGGGATTCCAGTTTTGCACGGGTCAGGCGGATGTTCAGGTGAGCAGGTGCGCCATTGACCATTGCGATGTATGGTTCATTGATTTCTGTCTGCTGGGAAGAAGACAGTTCAATCTTGGCACGTTCTGCAGATGCCTTGATACGCTGCAGTGCGATTGGGTCCTTGGAGAGGTCCAGACCATTGGTTTTCTTGAATTCATCGATGATGAAGTCAATGATACGCTGGTCAAAGTCTTCACCGCCGAGGAAGGTATCACCGTTGGTAGAGAGAACTTCAAACTGTTTGTCACCGTCCAGATCCGCGATTTCAATGATGGAGATATCGAAAGTACCGCCACCCAGGTCATAAACAGCAACCTTGCGGTCACCGCTGCCAGCCTTGTCCAGACCGAAAGCCAGTGCAGCCGCGGTTGGTTCGTTGATGATACGTTTGACATCCAGACCTGCGATACGGCCGGCATCCTTGGTTGCCTGACGCTGTGCATCGTTGAAGTATGCTGGAACGGTGATGACGGCTTCGGTGACTTCTTCACCGAGGTAGTCTTCAGCGGTCTTTTTCATCTTACGCAGGACTTCTGCGGAAACCTGTGGAGGTGCCAGTTTCTTGTCCCCCTGAACGGAAACCCATGCGTCACCGTTGTCCGCCTGGACGATGGAGAAAGGCATGATGCCGATGTCACGCTGGACTTCTGCATCGCTGAATTTACGGCCGATCAGACGTTTGACAGCGTAGAGGGTATTCTTTGGATTGGTGACCGCCTGACGTTTTGCAGGTGCGCCAACAACGATTTCACCGTCTTCCATGTAGGCGATGATGGATGGGGTGGTACGTGCGCCTTCGGTGTTTTCGATAACACGTGGCTGACCGCCTTCAATAACGGAAACACAGGAGTTCGTGGTTCCCAGGTCGATACCGATAATCTTGGACATTTGTTTTTCCTTTCAAATCTTCTGAATTCTGTCTTCTGGACGTTTCCGGCTGTTTTCCATGCAGTGTCTTTTGCCGTGTCCGTTGTGTTCTGGCTTGTAGATAGGGATGCCTTTTGGGATTTCAAGCCGTTTTTCAGGCTTTTTTTGCAACCGTAACAATCGCTGGACGCAGCAGACGGTCAGACAGGGTGTAGCCCTTCTGCAGGACACTGACGATGGTGTTCGGTTCCTGGTCAGCATCAACCATGGAGATCGCCTGGTGTTTATTTGGATCGAGCTTGTCACCCTGCGCAGGCACAATCTCAGCAATGCGGTTCTGCTCCAGCACCTGGGTCAGCTGACGCAATGTTGCCTCAACCCCTTCCTTGATGGTCTCAACGGTTGGTGCATCGGTCTTGAGCGCCATTTCCATGCTGTCTTTGACGGAAAGCATGGCTTTTGCAAAGTTCTCAACGGCGAATTTATGGGCTTTGGTGATATCTTCCTGCGCATGACGGCGGATATTCTCGCTTTCAGCCTTTGCCCGCAGGAAAGCGTCCTGCATTTCCGCCGCTTTCTGCTCTGCCGCAGCCAGTCTGGTTTCCAGAGAATCTTCCTGAACAGCGGCTTCATCAGTCGCTGTTTCCACGGCCTCAGCTGGGGTTTCCTGTTTCAGGTCTTCGTTTTCTGGGATTGGGTTTGACACGTTTTCCTCCAAATGGGTTTCTTTCACAATTCTGTGAACATGGGGACGGTCAAACCGTTTTCAAGGGGCTTTGTTGAAAAAATCAGCTTTCTTTCAGGTCAGGGTAAAAACCTGATGGCCCAGCATTTCCCGGGCATGGTCAAGCGCTGTATCCGTAAGTTCAACACCCCCCAGCATCCGGGCGATTTCGATGACACGCTCTTCGTCTGCAAGACGGTTGATGCGGGAAACGGGATGGCTGATGGCATCGACATGCTGTTTGCTGACCTGATAATGCTGGTCTGCCTGTGATGCCACCTGAGGAAGATGGGTCACACAGAGGACCTGATGGGCGGAACCCAGACGTTTGAGCAGCTGACCGACGATTTCCGCCACCGCACCGCCAACCCCGGTATCGACCTCATCGAAGATGAGTGTCGGTGTTGCGGTCGCCTTGGAGGCAATGACTGAGATCGCCAGCGAAATCCGGGCAAGCTCACCGCCTGACGCGACTTTCGCCAATGGACGGAGTGCAGCGCCTTCATGCCCCGCCACCATGAATTCCACATGGTCTGTGCCGTAGGCATGCGGCTCTGCCGTCTGGACCGATACCGCGAACCGTCCACCTGCCATATGCAGGTCCTGCATGATAGCGGTCACTGCGTCACTGAGTTTTTCAGCGACCGCTTTCCTGGATGCTGAAACCTGATCCGCCAGTTTCCGGTAGCCCTGCTCTGATTGAGCCGCCTGCTCTTTAAGCGCATCCAGATTGTTATCCTCTTCAAACTGCTGCAGACGTTTCCGGCGTGTTTCCAGTTCTTCTGGCAGGGATTCGGGTGGAATGCGGAACTGCCGGGATGCGGCATGCAGGGTTTCCATGCGTTTTTCAACCACCTGCAGCTGTGATGGGTCCAGTTCGGTATGGGTCAGGTAATCCCGGAGCGAGTAGACGACTTCCTGCAGTTGGACACAGGAAGACTCCATCATCTCGACAACAGGTTCAAGCCCCTTGTCGATCTCGGCCAGACTGGACAGTGTCTGGGTGAGGCTGCTCAGACGGGAAAGGATTGGACGGTCGGATTCTGAGAGCTCATCGACTGCTGTGCCAGCGCCCTCCAGCAGGCTGGCGGCATGGGACAGCCGGTCGTAGTCCTGATTGATCTGTTCCCACTCCCCTGCCTGAGGCTGGATTTTTTCCAGTGCCTCCACCTGCCATGCCAGACGCTCGCGTTCTTCCTGCATGTGTTCGGCATTCGTCTGGGCTTCCTCCACTTTTTTCTGGAGCTGCAGCCATGCCCTGAACTTCCCGCCCAGTTCGGCGACCTGTTCTTCCAGCCCTGCATGGCGGTCGAGCAGGATCCGCTGTTCATCGGCTTTCATCAGCAGTTGGTGGGCATGCTGTCCATGGATATCCACGAGCAGTGCACCGAGTGTCCGCATCTGGTTTGCGGTGACGGATGTGCCATTGATATAGCAGCGGGAACGTCCTGAAGTGGCATCGATGCTGCGACGCAGCAGGACGGTGCCGTCTTCGCTGTCGATGTCATTGAGTGTCAGCCAGGCCGCAGCCGTTGGATTAAGTTCAAATTCCGCCGTGACCTCCGCTTTTCTGGCGGTCTCACGGACCATGGTGGCGTCGCCCCGTCCTCCCAGAACAAGCTGCAGGGCATCGATCAGAATGGATTTGCCGGCACCGGTCTCACCGGTCATTGCGGAAAAGCCCGAGGTAAAGTCCAGCTCGAGGGTATCAACAATGACAAAATCACGGACTGTCAGGGTACGTAACATATCTCACCATTATTCAATGACATCACGCTCCCACCATGGGAAACAGGCAATCAGTCGAGCCTTCTGGCCACCTCATTCCAATGCAGTTTGTTCCGCAGGGTATCGTAATAACTCCATCCCGACGGATGCAGGAAGGTGACGCTGTGCGGTGCACGGCGGATTGTGACCTGATCGCCGGGCTGCAGGTTGGCGAAAGACTGTGAGTCGAAGCTGATGGCCGGCTGACGGGCAGAGACCACATCAATCACGATCTCACTGGTATCCGGAATGACGATCGGACGGTTGGACAGCGTATGGGGCGCAATGGAAACGAGCACGATACCCCCCAGATTTGGATGGAGCATCGGACCGCCCGCCGACAGGGAATATGCCGTGGAACCGGTCGGGGTGGAAATAATCATGCCGTCAGAATGCTGCTGATACATGAAGTGACCATCAACGTGCACGCGCAGGTCAATCATCCCAGCGCCGGCTCCACGCGAAATCACCACTTCATTGAAGGCAATCGACTGATGGACGACCTCTCCATTGCGGGTGATGGTGCCTTCAATCAGGAAACGCTGCTCGGAAACGTATCTGCCCTTGAGCATCTTGTCGAGGACCAGCAACATACGGTTCAGCGGAATGTCGGTGATGAACCCCAGATGACCATGATTGATCCCAATCAATGGCACGCTGTAGGGCGCAAGCTGACGGGCAATCCCCAACATGGTGCCATCACCACCCAACACAATCGCCGCGGCGGCCTGAGCGCCGATTTCCTCAAGTGTCATGGTCTTGATGCCTTCAAATGGCACGTTCTGCCCGGTCTGGGCTTCATAAACAACCTCATGTCCAGCATCCTTGAGAAAGTTGGAGACTTTATCCAGAGACTGGATGATGTTGTTCGCATAAACACGTGCAACAAGGGCAAAGATTTTCTTGGTGGTCGACATGACGATTCAGGGTAAAGCTGCCAATGTATGGAGATTACACTAAAAACCGCTCTTTTCACATTGATTACAGTCGCGTTCTCGTCAGAATCCTGTTTTCTTTGTCTTTACAACACGTTTCATGCCCTTGTGATGATGACTTTCAATCCCGGATTCACCTCATCCATACAGCTTTCTGCAGGACTGTTCTGGAAATGTTTTACAATATCCCGTCTGCAACCGTTTTTCTGAATCAACCATGCGTATCGAACCCCGCGAACAGGCTTTACTGAAAACACTGGTCGAACAGTATATCGCCGAAGGTCAGCCAGTGGGGTCCCGTGTGCTCTCGAAACTTTCCAACCTTGACCTGTCTCCGGCAACGATCCGCAATATCATGGCAGATCTGGAAGAAATGGGGTTTGTCGCCAGTCCGCATACCTCTGCAGGATGCATTCCGACACCCCGCGGCTTCCGTATGTTTGTCGATACCCTACTGACTGCGGATAAAACGGACAAGAACATGCCGTTGGATTCAGAAATCAGGTTGCCATCCCAGATCGGACAGCCTCAGAAAATCATCTCCGACGCCGCACAGATGCTGTCTTCCCTGACGCAGTTCGCCGGGGTGGTCATGGCGCCGCAGCATGAATCAGCTTTCTCCCAGATTGAATTCCTGCGGCTTTCCGAGAAAAGGATCCTGCTGGTCATTGTGACGCCCAATGGCGATGTCCAGAACCGCCTGCTGCTGACGGATATCGATTACACATCATCACAGCTGATCGAGGCGACAAACTATATCAATTCCCATTACATCGGGCTGAGTTTCAATGAGATCCGCGCGAAGCTGAAGAATGAGCTGAAAGCCATCCATTCCGATTTATCAAAACTGATGCAGACGGCCATCGATGCGGGCGATGAAACGCTCGCCGAACATAACGATGAGGTGGTGATTGCAGGCAAAAAGAATCTGCTCAATGTCAATGATTTCGCCTATGATCTCTCGTCCCTGAAACGTCTGTTCAATATGTTCGAGCAGAAAACGGAACTGATGCAGCTGCTGGACATCTCGAGCCATGCCAGCGGTATCCAGATTTATATCGGCGGGGATTCCCAGCTGGTTCCAACGCCGGATATCAGTGTGGTGACTGCACCGTATCAGGTGAACGGACAGTTTGTCGGAACACTGGGTGTCATCGGACCGACCCGCATGACGTACCAGAAGGTCATCAATATCGTGGATGTGACTTCCCGTCTACCGTCAAATGCGTTGAGCCAGTCCAGCCTCAAAGAGGAATCATCCAATAAGCCATAAACTGAAACAGCCACTGGAAAACCCGGTGGCTGTGCTGTTTCCGACGCTGTGATGCTGTTATCGGTACTGGTTGATGGCGTCCCGTGTCTTGATGGCGGCATCCCGGGAGAAGGCGGCATAGTTCTCTCCTTCTTTTTCCCCGGCATAGAGGATTGCTCGGGAGGAATTGATCATCATACCGGTCCCCGCCTTGGTCTTGCCTGCCGAAACGGTTGCCTGGATATCCCCACCCTGCGCACCAATGCCGGGAACCAGCAGTGGCATATCGCCGACTATCTCACGGACAGCTGCGATTTCGGTCGGGAATGTCGCACCGACCACCAAAGCGCACTGTCCATGGACATTCCATTTTTCAGCCACCAGTCTGGCAACGTGCTGGTAGAGCGGCACGACCTTGCCGTCCACCTGGACATTCAGGCACTGAAGGTCCGATCCCCCAGGATTGGAGGTTCGGGCCAGCAGGATGGTACCCCGGTCTGAATATTCAAAGTAAGGATCAATGGAATCGAATCCCATGTATGGGCTCAGTATCACTGCATCCGCGTTGAAACGCTCGAAAGCCTCACGGGCGTACTGCTTCGCGGTTGCTCCGATATCACCGCGTTTTGCATCCAGCAGGATGGGAATGTCTGGGTACTGCTGACGGATGTACGCACAGATGGCTTCCAGCTGGTCTTCTGCCTTTTCTGCCGCAAAGTAGGCAATCTGGGGCTTGAACGCACAGACGAGGTCAGCGGTCGCATCGACAATGCCTTTGCAGAATGCATAGATGGCATCAGGCTTGCCCTGCAGATGTGCCGGGAAACGTCCAATGGCTGGATCAAGACCCACGCAGAACAGTGAATTGTTTTTCTGCCATGCAGCATTGAGTTTTTCGATAAAAGTCACGGTCATCTCCCTTTGATTTGAATATGGCTATTTTACCCGCTGATCTGGCGGTTGCAAGGGTTTTACACCGGCAACGGTGCGGCACACGCTTCAATCGCCAGACGCCATGTCTTCAGGCGTTTCTCTGTCTCAGCATCATGCTTCGGCATGAAAAGCGCTTTCTGCCATGGTATGGCTGGACGGATGCCATGCAGGGCATTGACTGCCCAGACGTCGCATCCGGCCAACTGTTCCAGCTGGACACGACGGTAGGCGATGGGAATGTTTTCCTGTTCAGCAATTGACAGGATCAGCTGACGGATGGTGCCGGGCAGAATCCGGTTTGCATCTGGAACCGCACATAGTATCTGCTTTCCCTGACGTTTTTCCCACCAGAGCAGGCTGGTTGTCAGCCCTTCCAACAGATATCCCTTTGACGAAACGATGATGCCTTCATCTGCCCCTTGAGCCAGCACCTGCTGGCGCATCTGCATCAGCCAGCCCATATCTGGCCCCTTATGCCGGGGGGCCTGACGGCGGTCCGGTGATGGACAGAGACTCAGCCGGACTGTTTCTTTCAATGGTGGCGCAGGACGGATACGCATCTGCAGTCTGGGATGGTCTGGATCGCCCGCCAATTCAATCCGGGGGAACCATAAGCCATCCCGAGGTATTTTTTTCAGTGCTGCCTGCCAATAATGCTGAAGGATGTCAGAATCCATCTGATGGCGTTGCTGACAGCTGTTGAAAAAACGCTGGCGATGCAGGTCCATGGCAATGACCGTCCCATGGCTGACGAGCCAGGAATCTGCAACCAGAATCCGGCTTTCAGGCTGGTCTGCGACCAAAAATGCACCTGTGAAATCTGTCTGATAAATGGTTTCAGCAACGTCTGACATCCTGCTTTTCCTTAAGATTCTGGAAAGTCTGTTCCAAACAGGTCAAGGAATGCCCTTGCCTTATCCCGAGTTTCCTCATATTCCGCCACTGGATCGGACAGGACCGTGATTGCCCCCCCGACACCGAAGGAAAAATCCCCATTCTGATGCATGACCAATGTCCGGATGACAATACTCAGATCAACCGCACCACACAAGGAGAAATAGCCCATCACACCGGAATAAATGCCCCGTGCAGCACCTTCAAGGCTGTCGATAATCTCCATTGTCCGTTTTTTCGGGGCTCCTGTCATGGACCCCCCGGGAAACGCCTGTTGGATACATTGGCACGGTGAAATGCCCTGACGGATATGAGATGTCACGGTGCTGACCATCTGGTGAACCGTCTGATAACTCTCAATATCAAACAGTTTAGGCACGGCGACACTGCCGATATCAGCGATCCATCCCAGATCATGACGCGCTAGATCGACAATCATCAGATTCTCTGCCCGTTCTTTCTCATTCAATGACAGTTCTTCGATAATCTGAGCATCCACCTTGGGATCGCTGTTTCTTGGACGGGTGCCCTTGATGGGTTTTGTCTCTGCCACACCCTCCCGAGAGATTTTCATGAAGCGTTCCGGCGAACAGCTGATGATGCTGAGACCATCCATCTGCATGAAGACACTGTATGGGGCTGGATTTGCCCGACGGAGCATTCTGTAGACCATCCAGGAATCCGCATCCGTCGCCCCTGTCACGGTATTGGTCAGACAGACCTCATAGGTCTCCCCTTGTCGGATCAGGGACTGGCATGTCTTGATTTTCTCAATGTACTGTTCTCTGTCATGCAACAGGGCAATCGGTCTGGTCAGTGGCAACGTCTGTGGGAAGCTGTCTTCCTGATATGCGTGGCTGTTTTCGTGTTCGATTTCCCGCTGGATAGCCTCCAGCCACTGATGGGCATCGCTTTCTGTCTTTGAATCTGCCAGAACCAACAGGTGTAATCTGTTTTCCTGATGGTCAATGACAATCCCCCTGTCACAGAATAGCAGGCCTGCATCAGGACAGGCGGCACTGTGCGCCTGTTCTGCACCACATTGCGCTTTCAGCTCATAGCCCAGATATCCCATCCAGCCCAGTGAAAATTCAAAGGGGGTATCCAATGGCTTGACCTTGGACTGCATGAGGTCTTCTGCCAACCACCCCAGACAATTCTCGTGATAGACAACTGTTTCGCCTTGATGGTTCCTGACGGTGACGGTCCCTGCCTCCACATCGGCTGTGGCCATACGGCCGAGCGGACCTGACGGTGCGCACAGGAAAGAAAAACGGCCTGAACCATATCCTGCCCGGTTGCTGTCCAACCAGATGGCTGCCCCCTTGTCACGGAAGCAGCAGTTGAATATCTGTTCAGCATGAGAGGCGTCCAACATCATATCCAGTTGCTGGACAATCAGATTATACGCGGTACCACCTGTCTGACTGTCTGTCACCGGCATCGTAATCGATGGTGGCAGTAATTCCTGCGATGGTTCCGGTTTCTGATGTGATTGCCACCAGGCTTCGGTCATCTTCCGGAAGTTGATGAAAAGCTGTTTCCCGTACGCTGAGCAGATGGACTCTGGATGAAACTGAACGCCCCATTGTGGCAACGTTTTATGCTGAACACCCATCACGGTTCCATCTGCTGTCGTTGCGGTAACGATGAGACCTTCTGGCAGATGATCAACTGCCAGTGAGTGATAACGGACAACGGTCATTGGGCTTGGCATCTCTGCAAACATACTCTCACCCTGATGTGTGATCTGGAAAAGCCTGCCATGGCAGATTTCTTTTGCCTGAACGATGTCTGCCCCATGGATACTGCAGATGCCCTGATGTCCAAGACAGATGCCAAACACCGGGATATCACTCTGACGGACAACATCCGCACATAGCCCAAAGTCTGCAGCCCGGTCAGGACGTCCTGGCCCTGGAGAGAGAACAATATTGTCAAACTGATGGAAATGTTCCGCGGTCCAACCTGCCTGATCATGGTGGACCAGGACAGGCGGTATCCCGTTGACTTCCGCAATCAGATGATAGAGGTTGCAGGTGAATGAGTCGTAATTGTCAATCAGCAGTGTCTTGACAGGCTTCACTGACTTACTGCGCATCATTGGATGATGGACGTGTAAAGACCCGAGGGGCTTTGTCCCGGTTGGAACCGGAGACCATATTGAACCGGAACAGACGGCATTCAATCGCACCGTTATAAAGCGGAGTCCGCTTGGATTCCTTGAGGCGCATCATCTTCGGTACAGACAGGTCTGCAGTGAACAGGTAAACCGACCAACCAGCAAAACGCTGCTTCAGTGTCGTACTCAACATCTGGTAGAAATGGGAAGCACGTTCATCTTTTTCCATGCTCCGATTGCCACGGACGGTGATACGCTCACCATAAGGTGGATTGGTCAGAATAATCCCTGGACGGTCAACCGGTGTCTTGACTTCCTGAGCCTCGATCTGCTGCAGCGGGATGTCAAAAGGAATGCCCGCATTGGCGATGTTGGTCCGTGCCTTGGTCAGCATGGCTGTCGAGATATCACTGCCGAATATCATCGGTGGCGTGGTAAGTGGCTTACGTTTCGCCTGTTCTTTCATCGACTGCCACCATTCCTTGTCAAAGCCCTGCATCCGTTCAAAGGCGAAATGACGGTTGATGCCCGGAGGAATGCCGACCATCATCTGGGCCGCCTCAACCAGAATCGTGCCGGAACCGCACATTGGATCCAGCAGTGGCGTTCCAGGTTTCCATCCTGACAGACGGATCAGCCCTGCCGCAAGATTCTCACGCAGTGGCGCTTCCCCTGTCTCGGTACGCCAGCCACGCTTGAACAGCGCCTCACCGGATGTATCCAGATACAGTGTCACGTTATGCGCATCGAGGAATGCGGAAACACGGATGTCTGGATTCCGGGTATCAATGGATGGACGCTGATGCAGACGGTTACGGAAACGGTCAACAATGGCATCCTTGACTCGCAGGGTTGCAAAGTTCAGGCTCTTCAGCGGTGACTTGATGGCCGCCACATCGATACGGATGGTGTTGTCGACCTCAAACCACTGTTCCCATGGCTGTTTGACAGCCAGTCGGTAGATATCGTCCTCATCCCGATAGCTCGACTGCGCAAAACGGAGCAGCACACGGGATGCGATACGGGTATGCAGGTTCAACAGCCAGCCATCTTCAAGACTGCCAGAACAATGAACGCCCCCCGGTACTGCACGATGGATGTTCAGTGTGACGCTTTTAGCAGCAATTTCCTGAAGCTCCTCGGATAAAACACCTTCAAGACCCTGAGGGCATGGACAAAAATATGAATAACTGGCTGGCATTAACTGCTCCCTAAAAATAGATGACCGGATGTTACTGACGGACTTCACCGTGACCGAACACGACGTATTTCAGTGATGTCAGTCCATCCAGTCCAACAGGACCACGTGCATGAAGCTTGTCATTGGAAATGCCGATTTCCGCACCCAGTCCATATTCAAATCCGTCTGCGAAACGGGTCGATGCATTCACCATGACGGAAGAAGAGTCCACTTCCCGCAGGAAACGCAGGGATTTGCTGTAATTCTCGGTAATGATGGATTCTGTATGCTTGGAGGAATACCGGTTGATATGGTCAATCGCCGCATCGACTCCATCAACCACACGGACTGCAAGCACCGGTGCCAGATATTCCGTGGACCAGTCTTCCTCGACCGCTTTGGCCAGATATGGGTAATCTTTCAGGATGCTGTATGCCTTGTCATCACAGCGCAGTTCCACTTTTTCAGTTTCATAACGCTTTGCCAGTTCAGGCAGGATGATTTCGGCGATATCTTCCGCAACAAGGAGGGTCTCCATAGTGTTACAGGTGCCATAACGCTGGCATTTGGCATTGAAACAGACGTTCAGTGCCTTGGCTGGATCGGCTTCCTCGTCGATGTAAATATGACAGATGCCATCCAGATGCTTGATCATTGGAATCCGGGATTCACGCATCAGACGTTCAATCAGCCCTTTACCGCCACGTGGCACAATGATGTCGACGTATTCAGTCATTGTAATCAGTTCACCGACTGCTGCACGGTCAACCGTTTCAACAACCTGAACCGCATTTTCAGGCAGGCCAGCCTTTTTCAGTCCTTCCTTGACCAATCCAGCCAATACCTGATTACAGGTGATTGCTTCAGAACCACCGCGGAGAATCGTGGCGTTGCCGCTCTTGATGCAGAGTCCCGCCGCATCGACTGTCACATTGGGACGGGCTTCATAAATGATGCCGATCACACCCAGTGGCACCCGCATCTGACCAACCTGGATGCCGGATGGCTGAAGACGGAGATTGGAAACCGCACCAATCGGATCCGCCAGGGAGGCAATCTGTTCCAGACCGGATGCCATGGTTTCAATCGCCTTGTCGGACAATGTGAGACGATCCAGCAACGCGGCTTCCAGACCTTTTGCCCGGGCAGCGGCAAGGTCTTTCTCATTTGCCTCGCGCAGTTGGGTCACCTCACGACGAATTGCCTCTGCAATCAACAGCAGTGCGCGGTTCTTTGTTGCAGTATCAGCCTTGGCCATAATGCCGGCAGCTTCCCGTGCCTGTCTGCCGATCTGCGTCATATAGCTTTTGATGTCCATTGTCCTATTCCGATTAAAATGCGGGAATGGTTAAATTATCATCCCCATCCTGTCGATTCAAGCTCGGGAAAGTGAAAGCCCCAACTGAGTCAGGGCATCCCAAGCATCGTTGAGCCCTTTTTGAGAATTGAGTCCCTTGACCAGACGGTCGATATCTGCAATCTGCTGAAGGGCTGTCACCAGTTCAACCTTGCTGAGATAACGGATAGCTTTCATCACAAGCCGTTCGCGGAGACCCCGTAACCGCTGTGACCTTGCAATCTCATTCGGCGACATGCCATCCTCCAGCGACTGTCTGCACCGAAGCAGCATACGCACTTCATCCGCAAATGCCCATAAAAGCAAGGGCAATGGGGTGCCTTCCCCTTTCAGTCCATCCATCATACGGATAAAACGGCTGGGATTCCCGCCCAGCATTGCCTCACTGATCTGAAAAACATCATAACGGGCAACATCCAGCACCGCACTGCGGACCTGCTCCTCGGACAGCTGGCCTTCTGGAAACAGCAGACCGAGCTTCTGGATTTCCTGCCAGGCTGCCAGCAAATTGCCCTCAACCTGCTCAACCAGAAAAGCGATGCTGTTCTGGTCTGCCTGTTGGTTCTGTCTACGGAGCCTTGCCGCAATCCAACCACCCAGCTGACCGACACCGACAGGCTGAACCTCGATATAGACAGCCTGTTTCTGGAGTGCGCTCACCCACGCTGATTTTCTGGTTGTCCAATCCAATTGAGGCAGGGTGATCAATGTGACATTGTCTGGAGAAAGATCAGCGATATATTCCTGAATGGCCTGCGAACCATCCTTGCCAGGTTTGCCACCAGGGATCCGTAGCTCAATCAGTTTCCGGTCACCGAACAGGGAAAGCGCATTGTTGGCCAGCTGGAGCTGATCCCATTTGAATCCCCGTTCAACCGTAAAGACCTGCCGCTCGGTAAAGCCCTGCTCACGAACGGTCGCACGCAGCAGGTCGGTTGCCTCCTGTACCAGCAGATATTCGTCGCCTGTAAGGACATACAATGGCGCCAGTCCACTTTTCAGATGTGCTGGAAAGGCTTCATAGCGCAGCTGCATGGCAGGCCCCTTGCCTGTTACTGTTCGTCTGATTGAATCTCGAAAGATCCATCCGGCTGAGCGGAACCTTCTTCAGGAACCTCACCATCTTCGTCAACCGGTCTGCGGTCCGCATCATCCATATCGACCCGTGCCAGACGGCGCATCATCTGCTGGACGATATCCTGCTGCATATCAGCATACAGCAGCTGTTTTTCATGTTCTTTCGCCAAGTCTTCAGAATCGTCATAAGTCATGGTGCGACGCAGGGTGATGGTCGTCGGCTCAATCAGTTCCTTGCCTTTCAGCGTCCGCAGCGCATAGGTCACACGGTAATACAACGCATATTCACGTGCATCCCCATTGTTATCGTATGACAGGGTTTTCTGTTTTCTCCGTTCCTGGGAAATGGCCAGGATGACTTCAGCCTCTTTGGGATTATCGACAATCTTGGTCGCCTGCATACCCTGGTTGTACCGTTTCATCAGGCGAGACATCGCAGAACCGCCCTCGATATACATCGAGGAAAAATCGTACTTGAAATCACCACGCAGATGGAAACCACACGCCGCCAGCATGAACGCCAGCCCGATGATGGCAAACCAACGGGTAAAGAATCGGATTTTCGGTGTGTGTTCCATATGCGGTTTCCTGTCTATCAGACTACGATATTGACCAGTTTGTTTGGGACGACAATGACCCGTTTCGGCGTACCGGTGACAAACTTCGCAACACTTTCATTTGCCAAAGCGGTTGCCTCAACAGCAGCCTTGTCAGCACCTTTCGGTACACTGATCTTACCGCGGAGCTTACCGTTCACCTGAACAACCAGAGTGATTTCACTCTGTTCCAATGCGGCGGCATCAACCTGTGGCCAAGGCGCATCCAGCAGATTGCCAATTGCGGTACCGTATCCCAGTTCCTGCCACAGAGCATAAGTGATGTGTGGAACCACTGGATAAAGCACCCGCAGGAAAATGGACAGGGTTTCTTTCAGCACAGCGGCAGATTCAGCAGAATCATCCAATTTGGCTGCTTCCAGGGTATTCAGCATCTTCATGCCAGCAGAGACAACCGTATTGAACTGCATACGGCCATAGTCCTGATTGGCCTGCTGGAACACCTGATAGATTTCTCGACGCAGTGTCTTCTGTGCATCGTTCAGATTCGATGGAACGGCATTCGCAGCCTGTTTGATGGTTTCCTGGTTCTTATAGGCAAAAGCCCAGACCCGACGCAGGAAACGGCTTGCCCCTTCAACGCCAGAACCCGACCATTCCAGTGTCTGTTCAGGCGGTGCAGCAAACATCGTGAACAGACGGGCGGTATCAGCGCCATACTGGCTGATTTGTTCCTGTGGATCGATACCGTTGTTCTTGGATTTGGACATCTTTTCGATGCCACCGATTGTCACAGGCTGACCATCAGCTTTCAGGGTTGCGGACAGTGGACGACCTTTATCGTCCAGCTGGAGGGCGATTTCATCAGGATTGAACCAGCTCTTCTTACCCGCATCATCTTCACGGTAATAGGTTTCGTTCAGCACCATACCCTGGGTCAGCAGATTCTTGACCGGTTCGTCAAACTTGATCAGGCCCAGATCACGCATGACCTTCGTCCAGAAGCGGGCATACAGCAGATGCATGACGGCATGTTCGATACCACCGATATACTGATCCATTGGCATCCAGTAATTGATGCGTTCATCGACCATCGCCTGATCAGAACCAGGGGAACAGTAGCGCATGAAGTACCAGCAGGAGTCGACGAAGGTATCCATCGTATCGGTTTCACGCTGGGCAGGTTTGCCACAGCATGGACAGGTGGTATTCAGGAACTTGGCAGACTTGCGCAATGGATTACCTGTACCATCTGGAATGCAGTCTTCGGGCAGACGGACTGGCAGGTCTTTTTCTGGAACAGGGACTGTGCCGCAATCTGGACAATGGATGATTGGAATTGGAGTTCCCCAGTAACGCTGACGGGAAATACCCCAGTCGCGCAGACGGAAGGTCACTTTCTTCTCACCCAGGCCTTTGGCTGCCAGCTGTTCTGCCACGGCATCAACCGCCGCCTGATGGCCCAGACCATCCAGCTCACCAGAATTGACACACTTGCCGTTTTCCTTGTCGGCATACCAGTCCTGCCATGCCTTGTCAGAGAATTCTTTCCCTTCAACCGCAATGACCTGTTTGATTGGCAGACCAAAACGCAGTGCAAAGGCGAAATCACGTTCATCATGTGCAGGAACGCCCATGACAGCACCGTCGCCATAACTCATCAGGACATAGTTGCCGACCCAGACCTCAACCTTCTCACCGGTTAATGGATGGGTGACAAACAATCCTGTTGGCACCCCTTTCTTTTCCATCGTCGCCATATCGGCTTCGATGACACTGCCCTGACGGCATTCTTCAATAAAGGCTGCCAGTGCAGGATTATCTTTTGCGGCAAAGCGGGCAAGATCATGCTCAGGCGCCACCGCACAGAAGGTCACGCCTTTGATAGTATCGGCACGGGTTGTAAAAACCCACATCTTGCCATCACCGATCAGCTTGCCGTTCTCGTCGCGGATATCATGCTCAAATGCAAAACGGACACCTTCAGAACGGCCAATCCAGTTGATCTGCATGGTACGGACACGTTCCGGCCAGCCTGGCATCTTGTTCGTGATGAAATCCAGCAGTTCTTCCGCATACTGGGTGATGCGGATGTAATACATTGGAATCTCACGTTTCTCAATCAACGCCCCGGAACGCCAGCCACGGCCATCAATCACCTGTTCGTTTGCCAGCACGGTCTGATCGACAGGATCCCAGTTCACCGTACCGGTTTTCTGGTAGATGATGCCTTTTTCCAGCATCTTCAGGAACATCCACTGGTTCCAACGGTAATAGTCTGGACGGCATGCCGCCATTTCACGGGACCAGTCAATCGCCAGCCCCATGGATTCCATCTGCTCTTTCATGTGAGCAATGTTGGAATAAGTCCATTCTGCAGGTGGAATACCGTGCGCCATTGCCGCATTTTCAGCAGGCATACCAAAAGCATCCCAGCCCATTGGCATCAGCACGTTGTATCCATTCATTCTCAGGTAACGGTATAGCACATCATTGATGGTGTAATTACGGACATGTCCCATGTGCAGCTTACCTGATGGATAAGGCAGCATTGAGCAGGCATAGAATTTACCCTTAGGGAAACGGGGGTCGTTTTCAACAGCCTTGTACGCCTGGGTCTTGTTCCATTCAGACTGAGCTGCTTTTTCAACTTCTGCGTGATTGTATCTGTCTTGCATGATCACAGTATCGATAAAAATTCTTCACCGCCCTGAACCAAGAATGCTCCATGGTTCCAGAACGGTGGTCAACGCCATCTGGCCGATCCGCCAGACAACTTCATTATTTCAGATTCAGGACATCCTGCATGTCATACAGGCCATCCGCTTTGTCTGCCAGATAACGGCAGGCAATCAGGCTGCCCTGCGCATAAGAGGCACGGCTTGCAGACTTGTGGGAAATCTCAATACGTTCGCCAGTGCCGGCAAACATCACCGTATGGTCACCGACAATATCACCACCACGGATGGTTGAAAAACCGATTGTCGATGGATCACGTTCGCCGGTAATACCTTCGCGGCTGAACACACCGCATTCTTTCAGGTCCCTGCCAATCGCATCCGCAATGACTTCACCCATTCTCAATGCTGTACCTGATGGAGCGTCCATCTTATGACGGTGATGCGCCTCGATGATTTCAATATCATAGCCCGTCGCAAAATGTTTTGCCGCCATAGCCAGCAGTTTCATGGTCACATTCACGCCGACACTCATATTCGGTGCAAAGACAACCGATATTTTCTTCGCCGCATCAGCAATCGCCTGTTTGCCAGCGTCATCGAACCCCGTGGTCCCGATAACAATCTTCACACCATGTTCAGCACACCATGCCAGATGTTCCAGGGTACCGGCAGGACGGGTGAAATCAATGACATAGTCCGCATTGGCAAATGCCACAGCCATATCAGAGGCAACCTGCACCCCAGTCTGCTGACCAAGGAACATCCCTGCATCTTTCCCAATGGCAGGAGAACCCGCAACGTCCAGTGCACCGACCAGCTCTGCATCCTCTGCATTCAGGACAGCTTCAATCAGCATATGGCCCATACGACCATTTGCACCAGCAACAGCAACTTTCATTTTATTCATTATTGGATATTTCCGATCTGTTTAAGATTAGGTGATTCCGGAACCATCTTGTTCGTCCGCTTAGGAATACTGATTGCCTCGAACTTGCGGATACTGTCATAAGTCAGGTTCTTGACGCCTTCACCTTCCACTTCATCATACGCATGCAACGCCTTCAGCATTGCATCACGGTTAGCCATCCATTCAGACCGTTTTTCCTCGGAAACAGCCCCTTCGACAGGTGCCTGTACGGTTGATGGTCTGAATGCACTGATTGGGCGTGGCGCACCACTCTGTACATTGCCACTATAAGTGCCAGTACGGTACGATGGCAGGCTCTGGTAATCCACAACCTGTTCTGGGCCATTCTCACCCTGGATTTCTGGAACCAGAGGAGGCGCATCCTTAGGTGTCCATGTCTGCTGTGCGGCAGGTTTCACCCCAGGCAATGGCCTTGATGCCTGACCACTCTTGGACACACGGCCCGGCACATAATCCGGCTTATGCACATCAGGCTCGCCGCCTGTTGTCCGGACAGGCGCAATCTTAGGCAACTGACGTTCCAGTTCCTCAGGCGTTGGGGTACCAGAAGCACCTGCCTCGATTGGCGTTGGGGATGATCCTGGCTGGAAATCGCCTGTCATATGACTGTCCGTCGATGCCAGTCCGCCTTCTTTCTTTGGTTTTTCCTCAGCATCGTCATCCGAGGAAATCTGTTCCAGATACTCAATCTCACTTGGCAGCGCATCGTGCTTCACACTCTCAACCACACCATCCTGATTGAAGAAAATCGCCACACGGTATGTCGACAATGCCCCATTCTTTTTCAGCAGACGGAAAGGATAATCCCAACGGTTCGCATGGAACATATCCATCAGCAACGGTGTTCCC
>CAVJQJ010000152.1:0-3700 GCA_963651715.1 Anaerovoracaceae bacterium | reverse complement strand
GGAATATCATCGGCAAACTTTTTCAATATCTCAAAAGCTAGCCCTGCATAGGAAAGGGAACGCCAACCATCCAGTTCCTCGGCCGTAACAGTTGGGTAATTTTCGGGCATATATAAACCACCGTCAGGCGCAAGTCCTTCCAGCAAGATCTGAGTGAATGTCCGTTTTTCGCCATCATTCCCTGTGGCACGGGTTGAAACATACTGCATGAAAAGTTACCTATTTGAGATTATAGAAAACGCATCATCAGGTCATCTGCAACAGACCACGATTCTGGTTCAAGATTCTACCATTTTAACCAAATTAGACTGCCTTATATATGATATAGAATCATGAGGGCACGTTAGATTCTTTGGATATGGTAAATTATCGCATTCTTTCTTAATTATTCAGGGAATAAAATCATGACAGCAAAAGTTGCTATCGCTCAAATCAACTGCACAGTCGGTGATTTAAAACACAATCGGCAACTCATCGCTACCGTCGCAAAAAAAGCCGCTGATCATGGCGCCAACATTGTTTTAACCCCCGAACTCTCATTAACAGGTTATCCGCCAGAAGATCTGCTCTTACAATCCAGTTTCCACGATGCAACCCTGAAAGAACTGGAGCTGCTGAAGCAGGAATTAAGCCCCCTCAAAGACCTGCATGTCATTGTTGGACACCATCAGATTGAAAATGGACTGTGCTACAACGCCTGCTCCATCCTGTTAAACGGAGAAATTGTCGGTACCTATTTCAAGCAAAAGCTCCCTAATTATTCTGTCTTCGATGAACGGCGATATTTTTCCGAAGGAGACAAGCCACTGACCTTTACCGTTAATGGCATTTGTTTTGGACTTGTCATCTGTGAAGATATCTGGTTTGCTGAACCTGTGAAACAAGCCAAAGCAGCTGGCGCAGAAATCATCCTGAACATCAATAGCTCCCCGTTCCAAATCGGAAAGATGCAACAGCGCTATGAAACGGTGAAAACGCATGCATCCTCTCTGGGACTTGCGACCATTTACACCAATATGGTCGGCGGTCAGGACGAACTGGTTTTTGACGGGAATTCCTTTGCCATCAATGCCGACGGAGAAATTGCCGTACAACTGAAACACTGCCAAAGTGATTTTGAGATTGTTTCCTGCAACCATGACGGCATCTCGACAGGTCGGATTGAATCAAGACCAGAATTAGAAAAGGAAGTCTATTGGACCCTGATTCTTGGTGTTCAGGATTATATCAACAAAAACCGTTTCCCAGGAGCAATCATCGGTTTGTCTGGCGGCGTTGACTCCGCCCTTGTCCTTGCCATTGCACATGATGCCTTAGGCAAAGACCGTGTACGGGCTGTAATGATGCCATCGCAGTATACAAGTGACATCTCGAACATCGATGCCATCGACATGGCGAAACGCCTGGACATCCGCTGTGACTCATTACCGATTTCTCCATGTTTCTCTGCATTTAATCAAACACTTGCAGAGCAATTTTCAGGCCTTCCAGAAGATACAACAGAAGAAAACCTTCAAGCAAGAATCCGAGGAACGTTACTGATGGCTCTGTCAAACAAAACCGGTTCACTTGTATTGACCACCGGGAACAAGAGTGAAATGGCAGTTGGATACTGTACGCTTTATGGTGATATGGCAGGCGGATTTGCTGTCATCAAAGACGTTTATAAAACGCTTGTCTATCGTCTCTGCCAATACAGGAATTCAATCTCCAATGTCATCCCAGAACGTATATTGACCAGAGCACCTTCCGCAGAACTGAAACCCAACCAATGCGACCAGGACTCTTTACCTCCCTATGAAACTCTTGATGCGATTGTCAAGATGTTCATGGAAGACTATAAAAGCATTGAAGAAATTGTTGAATCAGGTTACAACGAATCAGATATCAGAAAGATTATCTCCCTCTTAAGAAGAAATGAATATAAACGGAGACAGGCGCCTGTCGGAATCCGCCTGACTTCACGAGGATTTGGCCGTGACTGGCGCTATCCAGTCACTTCAAAATTTCACAGCTGACTTTGATTTACTTTAAAATAGCGCTTAATCAGATATCTTTGGATTGACGTTGCCATGAAAAAAATTACCGCCATTATCAAACCATTCAAACTTGATGAAGTCCGGGAAAACCTCTCTGATGCCGGCATCAATGGCCTGACTGTTACCGATGTCAAAGGCTTTGGAAGGCAGAAAGGACATACAGAACTGTATCGAGGTGCTGAGTATGTTGTTGATTTCCTGCCAAAAGTCAAGATTGAGATTGTTGTTGATGACTCCATACTCGATCTTGCCATTGAAGCCATCATCAAGGCTGCCAGAACCGGAAAAATCGGAGATGGGAAGATATTCGTTCAGGATGTCGAGCAGGTTATCCGCATCCGAACCGGTGAAACGGGAAGCAACGCAATCTAGAACCGACTGGTGATAAAAAAGGGACTTTTAAAAGTCCCTTTTTTAATTTCTGTTATTTGTTCAGTCCAAGCCCTGTGTCAACCAACTTCTTCGCATCGGCACGCTGTGTTGGTGACAGATGTTCCCAGATTCTCTGTGCATTATCCCCAGAACGAAGATATCCATTGGCAAAAGAAACGTTATACCAGCGATAGGCCTCAACAGGGTTCTCCTTCATCCCAACCCCTTTTTCAAACATCATGCCCAAGTTGTACTGCGCCTCTCTGTGTCCTTTTTCAGCTGCACGTTTCATCCACATACCGCAAACCTGATCATCAGGATCCAGATGATACCCCCCCCGACAATACAGATCGGCAAGCTTGACCATTGAATCAACATCGCCCTTTTCCGCCTTCGCTGTCAGCATCACGATTGCATCCTTGCTTGAAGAACAACCTGTTAAAGAAAATGCGACAGCCCCAGACATGGCAATTGCCAAACACAGTTTTTTTATTGAAATCGACATGAAATCCTCTTTGTTAAGGCTCATCAAAAACTTAAGTGACAGAGTTTACCAAAAGTCATTTAAATATGGTATTGCAAACAGCCTGATCAACGCCCTTTCAGGAGAACAATGACTGCACCACCGCCACCATCAGCAGGCTTCGCCTGGCAGAATGCCATTACATCAGCACGCTGGACAAGCCATTTAAACACCAGCTTTTTCAGTATCGGTTCATTGTTGACTGAACCAAGTCCCTTGCCATGAACAATACGGATACAACGGATTCCCCTAAGTGTCGAAGCCTTCAGAAATTCCACCACCATTTCCCGAGCCTCATCACGCCGCATACCATGAAGGTCCAATTCATCCTGAATAATCCAATGACCTCTTCTCAGCTTCTTGACAACATCAGGACCAATACCATCACGACGATAACTCAACTGATCATCGGTATCCAAAAGATTCTCGACACTGAACTCATCGGACAATGACTGCTCAAGAACTTTTTTCTCATCAGCTATCCGTTGAACTGGAACCGGCTTAGGACGTGAATATGCTGTCGAGACCTTATCAGATGAATCAAGCCGCGTCACATTACCGATTGCACTCAGGAAAAGATCCCGGTCAGACATCGCCTGCAACTCTGCGGCACGTCTTTCCTGTTCTTCTTTTTCCCGTTGAGCATTGACCTGCTTGACCACTTTCTTCAGACTCTTCAAGTCTGGAACTTTTCTTGCTGAAGCCATTATGATTTCTGTTCAAGATAATGCTGGACATCAAGTGCCGCCATACAACCTGTTCCAGC
>CAVJQJ010000151.1:0-5014 GCA_963651715.1 Anaerovoracaceae bacterium | reverse complement strand
TGATTTTCTCCTAAATTATCAGATTTTGAATTTCCACAGAATCCGTTACAGTCTCAATAAATAGCTTTTTTTTGTCGAATCAGATACTGTGTCGCGCTCTCGCATGGTTATCCGCATCAATTGCTGAAAATCGTTCTATTCAGTCATTCCCCTCCCCGTGAAGGTGATTTGTTTCGCCTGATTCAGGTATAATCTTCCGCTTCTGGTGCGGTGCGTTGTTCATGCGTACTGTTAAACGGGAAACACGGTGCAGAGCCAACCTCTTGCTAACGTGTGCTGCCCCCGCAACGGTAAACAGGTGTTCTGAGAACAGACCGTCCATCCACGCCACTGTGCGAAAGCATGGGAAGGCGGGCGGAATCTTCAGGAATATTTCAATGGATATTGCTGAGCCTGTAGCCCGGATACCGGCCAGATGAACGTTGCACTGCAGACGGGGGGTTCTGTAGGAAATGATGGGATGCCTGTTGGGTGCAGGTCGCCATTGCGGTTTCCTTTTTCCTTTCCCAATCGTTGTAGTGCTTTTACAGACTTGCAACCGGCGGGGATGTCGGTTCATCCAGGAAATTCAAGAAACTTATGCAGAAAATAACAGACTTTAAACCCGCGCTGCTCGCAGTTGCGTTGGTTGGCTGCTTTGCAACAGCGGTCCAGGCGTCAGAAGAGCCCGTTAATCAGCAGGAGCTCGGTCCGGTCGTTGTGACCGCTTCCCGTGTCGAACAGCTCCAGAAAGATGCAATCCCAGGCACAATCCTGATTTCACAGGAAACCATTCAGCAGAAAAAACTGGCTGACCTCCCATCGATTTTGAGAAGTGAGGCTGGTGTTGAATTTGCACGAAGCGGTAGTCAGGGGACAGCAACCTCGATTTTCATGCGTGGCACAGAATCCCGTCAGGTGCTGTTGCTGATTGATGGCATTCCGGTACAGGACCCAACGGGTACTGGCACTGTCGATACACTGTCTCATCTGATGCCGGATCAGATTGACCATATTGAAGTGGTTAAAGGGAACGTATCTTCTATCTATGGCTCTGGTGCTGTGGGTGGTGTGATTCAGGTGTTTACAAAACAGGGAACAGCTACACCTCAGGCAAATGCGTTCATCGAATATGGACGTTATGATACCGTTAAGTTTGGCGCGAATCTGTCTGGCAGGACTGATCTGGGAACCAGCTATGCTTTTTCAGCAACCCGTTCCAAGACCAATGGTTTCTCTGCGATGGATCCGGGTAAGGACAGCAATGTAAACAGCGACCATGACGGCAACCGCAATGTTGGCTTTACGGCTGCGGTTTCGCATAAGATCAATCAGGATCATGAAATCGGTGCACGTCTGTTCTATATCCATGACAAGTATCAGTACGATGACAGCTACAACTATGATCCAGAAGAAAACAGTCGGGGTAAAGGACAGCAGATTATAGGTTCTGTTTTTGCGAAAGACCGTTTTACCTCGAACTGGGTCTCAACATTCACAGCATCCCGCTCTGAAATCAAGCGTAATAGCTGGGAAAACTATTCAAGTATGGAGATGTATTCCGGAACGGCTTATCCAGGATCTTCCGCATACAGCTATAAGGGGGAAACCAATCAATTGCAGTGGAGTAACCAGATTGCGGTCAATGACAACTGGACGGTTACTGCAGGTGCTGAGTACGCCCATGAAAAGGCGACGACAGGTTCCTCCTACGTATCATCCAGCATGTGGGGAGACTACACTTCTACAAGTGGTGCGGGATACAGCCGTGATAAACAGAGCGTTTATGCAGGCGTGTTAGGCAATATGGGCGCACACCATATCCAGGCCAATGTCCGCTATGACCATGTGGAGGATTCGGGGTCGGACTTCACTGGGTATCTCGGATATTCCTATGACATCACTGATGAATGGAAAGCCATTGCAACAGTATCCAGTTCCTTCCAGGCGCCAACCATGTACCAGCTCTATGATGTTGCCAATGGTAATAAAGGTTTGGAATCTGAAAAATCCAAGGCGGCGGAACTGGGTATCCAATATGCTTCTGGCGATACCACTTTCCGTGCAACAGCATTCGAATGGCGTACCCGCGATCTGGTTGAATGGGCAGCAGATGCACCTGGTGCATGGACCGGTAAATACTACAATATCGGCAAGGCAAAGAACTACGGTATCGAGCTGACAGGTTCCACCAAGCTCTATGGCTTTGATCTGAAAGGCAATGCGATCTGGCAGAATCCGAAGAACCGGGATACCGATGAACGTCTTCTGCGTCGTGCGAAACAGACCGCTTCCATTGAGGTCGGGAAAACCTGGGGCAAGTTCTATGGCGATGTCAATGTCCAGTACACAGGACGTCGTAAGGACTATGGTGGTGACGATGGTTCTTTCGTGACAGTCAATCTGGATGCACGTTACGAAATCAATAAACACCTCGATGTTTATGGCCGCGTTGAAAACTTGTTCAACAAAGACTATGAAACCGTCTATGGTTACAACCAGACTGGGGCGGCAGCCTATGTTGGTCTTAACGTCAAGATGTAAAATACTGGGATAATTCACTTTCCCAAAGAGACCTGCCAGATGACAGAGAACCGGCTTTCTAAATCGATGCTGACACAGCGGAAAAAACGGAAAGCGGGTTGGCTTGTTGTCCTGCTGTGCATCACAGTGGCAGGTCTTTTCCTTTGCTGTGCCATAGGGTCTGTCTTTATCGGCTTCGATAGCATTTTCCAGGGCATCGGACAAAAGCTTGCAGGTAATCTGATAGATACGGACAGCGTTATAGTTGCCATCCGCCTCGAACGGATTGGTGCGGCATTCCTGGTCGGGGCATCGTTGGCGTTGGCGGGATGTCTCATGCAGTCGCTCCTGCGTAATCCGCTGGCAGATCCCTATATCCTTGGGGTATCTGGCGGGGCGTCGGTAGGTGCCATTCTGGTGCTCTTTTTCTCATCAGCCTGTCTGGCGACAAACATGGCCGCATTGGCAGGTGCCTCAGTTGTCTCGCTCTGTCTTTACCTGTTGGCGAAGCGCAGCTTTGGCTCGGTTCATGGAACAGTCCGCATTCTATTGACGGGGGTTATGCTGGCGTTTGGATGCGGTGCGGTTGTCACGCTCATGCTGACGTTGGCGCCTGACCATAACCTGCGGAGCATGGTGTTCTGGTTGATTGGTGATCTTTCCGGGACACCGTTTTCCCTGACACAGTTGTTGCTGCTTGTGATTGTACTGGCATGGAGCTGGCATCAATCCAATGCGATCAACCTATTGTCCCGCCAGTCGGATATGGCGTCCGCATTGGGCGTCCCTGTCGCTTCTTTGCAGAAAACACTCTTTGCACTCTCTGCTGTCCTGACTGCGATGGCAGTAGCTGAGGCGGGATGCATCAGTTTTGTCGGCATGGTGATGCCTCATATCTGTCGACGTATCTGGGGCGCAGACCATCGTTGGCTGATTCCTGCCTCGACATTGACCGGCGGGCTTTTCTTGATGGTTGCGGATACGCTTGCCAGAAGCATCGTTTCACCGATTCAACTGCCGGTAGGGGCAGTCACTGCCATCATCGGTGTGCCGGTTTTCCTTTTCCAGCTGAGAAAGGGCATGCACTGATGCTCACGGTCCATAATCTCTCAATCCAGACGTCAGAAAAGCAGTTGGTGGAGAATCTTAACCTGACAGTTAAGCTAGGTCAGAGCTGGTTCATTTATGGGGCAAATGGAGCTGGTAAATCAACGCTCATGCGCGCATTGTCTGGGATAACGGGGGGGCAGGAGCAGGGGATTTCTGTTCAAGGGATGATTGAACTGAACGGCATGGACTTGGATACATTTTCCCCCATTCAGTTGGCGCGGCAGCGTTCATGGTTGCCCCAGACGCAGACTGATGCTTTCGGGTGGACGGTTTTTGAAACCGTATTGGCAGGCCGGTATCCATATTCTGGCGGTTTATGGGAAAACGGAACAGATATTGCTGTGGCAGAAGATGCGTTGAGACAGATGGATCTGATGGCATTGGCTGACCGTGATATCCGCACGTTGTCTGGCGGGGAACGTCAGCGGACGGCAATAGCGGCTGTCATCGCTCAGGATACCCCCCTCATCCTGATGGATGAGCCATCAACTGCGCTTGATCTGCCCCATCAGCAGACACTCATGCAGTTCATCCATCAACAGTCCTTGCAGCAGAAGGCCCTCATGACGATTGTCCATGACATCAATCTCGCGCGGACTGCCGCAACCCACGTACTGCTTTTGAATGGAGATGGCACCTGGGAGGCTGGTGAGCGGACAACTGTTATGACGTCGGAAAAACTGTCTCATTGCCTGCATAATCCAATCAAAGCGATTCCGTTTGAAAATGGTGAGGCCGTATTCGTTTCAATCTGAGGCAAGATATGCAGAACAGGCAGAAACGCTTTCAACGATGGTCGATGGCAATAACCGCCTGCCTCTTCTCATTGTCAATTTCAGCCTGTTCACCCAATGGTCCTGAAAACGCAGCAAGAGCACCAGTAGCCATTCAGGTGGTCGATGATGATGGTTTGATTGTCAATCTTGATAAACCAGCGCAGCGGATTATCACACTGTCTCCTCATGCAACAGAACTTGTCTACGACATCGGGGCAGGGAAGCAGGTCATTGCAACGACACGTTTCAGCGACTATCCAAAAGAAGCGCTTGACCTGCCGACGGTCGGTGATGTCCATCAGTTGGACATTGAGAAAATCATCAGCCTGAACCCCGATCTGATTGTCTTGTGGCCAAGTGGCAGCAGTGCAAAACAGATGGCGGTATTGGCTGCGACAGGTATCCCCATCTATCGGACGAATCCTCGAAAACTGGCAGATATACCTGCCAGTCTGAGGAAACTGGGGCAACTGACAGGTCATGCCGGCGAGGCAGGGGAATTCACTGAACAGTGGAATAATCAATATGACATCCTCAGACAACGGTATCACAATCGTAAGTCTGTCACAGTTTTCTATCAGGTGTTCGACCAGCCGATTTATACCATCGGTGGAAAACAGGTTATC
>CAVJQJ010000150.1:0-5288 GCA_963651715.1 Anaerovoracaceae bacterium | reverse complement strand
GATGACCGTTGCCAGCATCCCCATGTAATCAGCTGTTGCCCGATCCATCCCTTTTGCACCAGGAGCAACCCCGCGGAAGATATTGCCGCCACCAATGACAATCGCAATTTCAACACCAAGCTGTGCGGCTTCGATGACGTCCTTGACCATATGTTCAATTGAAGAACGGTTAATACCGAACTGGTCATCGCCCATGAGTGCTTCCCCTGAAAGCTTGAGCAACACTCGTTTATACACAGGATTTGCCATATCCAGACTCCTTTAGCAAACAGATCAACAATTATTCTCTACATCTTTAAAACGGACCTTTCGGTCCGTTTTAAAGACTTAGGCTTTTGCCGCTGCCATCTGGGCCGCGACCTCTGCCGCGAAGTCATCTGATTTTTTCTCGATGCCTTCACCGACAACATACAATGTATAAGATTTTACGACTGTTTTCTTTTCTTTCAGCATCTGACCGACAGACTGCTTGTCGTTTTTGACAAATGGCTGGTCCAGCAGAGAAACTTCCTTCAGGAATTTCTGGACAGAGCCTTCAATACGACGGGCAATGATTTCTGGTGACTGTGCTTTCTTGCCATTTGCAACAGCTTTTGCAGAATCTTCTTCCGCTTTCTGTGCAGCAATACCGCGTTCACGTTCAATCAATGCTGGATCAACCTGTGCGGAAGACAATGCTGCAGGTTTCATTGCAGCAATGTGCATTGCGACATCCTTACCGACCTGTGGATCTTCGCCTTCATATTCAACGAGAACACCAATACGGGTTCCATGCAGATAGGAAGCGATTTTTGCATCGGTCTGGACACGGGCAAAACGACGGATAGACATGTTTTCACCGATACGGCCCACCAGCTCAGTACGGGTTGCCTCAACAGTCTTGCCATCCATATCCAAAGCGGACAGGGCAGCAACATCAGCAGGGGCCTTGTCTGCAACAATCTTTGCGCAGGAAGAAGCCAAAGCGATGAAATCAGGATTCTTGGTGACAAAGTCGGTTTCACAGTTGACTTCAATGATAGATGCAACACCTTCATTAACGTTGACAGCAATCACACCTTCTGCTGCAACGCGGCTGGATGCCTTGTTTGCCTTGTTACCCAGTTTGACGCGCAGAATATCTTCTGCCTTCTGCATATCGCCTTCTGCTTCGGTCAATGCTTTTTTGCATTCCATCATTGGTGCATCGGTCTTTGCACGCAACTGAGCAACCATTTTTGCTGTAATAGCAGCCATTCTTTTCTCCTCGATACGGGGAGTATCCCCGGGTCTGAAAATTCTATGGGTTCTTCAAAACAGAAGAACCCACATCAATCAATTGCATTATTCAGCGTCTGCTGCGCCTTCTTTAGCAGCTTCGACAACTTCCTGCATTGCGCTTGCACGGCCTTCCAGAACTGCATCAGCAACGCCACGTGCATACAGCTGGATTGCCTTGGAAGAGTCATCGTTACCAGGAATAACGTAAGCGAGACCTTCTGGGGAATGGTTGGTATCGACCACACCAACAACTGGAATACCCAGTTTCGCTGCTTCGGTGACTGCACCTTTGTGATAACCAACATCAACAACAAAGATTGCATCAGGCAAACCACCCATATCTTTGATGCCACCGATGGATTTCTGCAGTTTTGCAACTTCACGCTGGAACAGCAGACCTTCTTTTTTGCTCATCTTGTCGACGGTACCGTCTTCAATAGCAGCTTCCATGTCTTTCAGACGTTTGATGGAGGTACGGATGGTCTTGAAGTTGGTCAGCATACCGCCCAGCCAACGCTGGTCAACGTAAGGCATACCAGCACGCTGTGCTTCTGCGGCGATGATATCGCGTGCCTGTCTCTTGGTGCCAACCATCAGGATGGTGCCACGGTTAGCGGACAGCTGACGGATGTAGTTCATTGCTTCGTTGTACATCGCCAGGGTTTTTTCCAGATTGACGATGTGGATCTTGTTACGATGACCAAAGATGTAAGGAGCCATCTTTGGATTCCAGAAGCGGGTCTGATGACCGAAATGGACACCAGCTTCGAGCATTTCACGCATGGTTACGGACATAATTATCTCCAGGGTTAAGGTCTTGAATCCGCCCAAGAACCCCTGACGGGGGCACCCTTTCAGGTCGGATTCGCGATTTCATGTTAAAAAATTAAAGCCTTGAGAAATTTCAAGGGTTTACCATTGTACTTAAAAAATATAGGCTTAGAAAGTGAATCTCTATTAACTTATGCTGAAAAACTGACGGTTTGAGACAGTTTTTCTTTTCTCCAACATTTATAAGCCCCATTTTCACGAAAATGGTTTACAGTCAGTCATCTGGGACAAACCTTATGAACGCACTTTATTCAATCGATGCCATCCGAAAAATAGAGGTCTCTGCATTAAATTCCCTGCCAACCGGCACGCTGATGCAACGGGCAGGCAAAGAAGCCGCATATTTTGCAAAATCCATCCTATCGACTTCGGATAGAAAGAACAACCGGATTCTTGTCCTTGCGGGCCCAGGCAACAATGGCGGCGATGCATTGGAAATGGCATCCAATCTTGCCGATGACGGTTTCTCTGTCTCCGTCCTCTTGGCATTGAACAGAAAACCTCTGTCCCAAGAGGCAAAACTTGCCATGCAACGTGCGGCAAAAAGCAGTATCCAATGGGAAAACGCCCTCTCAATCAGCAGGACACTCCAAGATCTCAAGGAGCAGTCCTGGACACTGGTCGTTGACGGTATTTTTGGCATTGGTCTCCGGGAAGGATTGGCAGGCAATCTGAAAAAACTTGTCGACCTCATCAACACCTTTTCATGCCCGATTCTGGCACTGGATGTCCCCAGCGGTCTGAACGCCGATACCGGCATGATTGTGGGAAAAGACATGACCGCCGTAAAGGCATCCCACACCATCACGTTCATTGCAAATAAACCCGGTCTGCACACTGCGAAGGGAAAAGATTATTCGGGTAAAGTTAAAGTCGCAACACTCGAGATTGCACCACAGCATTTTGTTCCCACAAATCTACACACCAATACCCCTGATCTTTTCAGGACTTTCCTGAAACCACGTGTCCACGACTCACATAAAGGAAGCTATGGCCGCTTGGCTATTGTTGGCGGGGACGATGGTATGGGAGGAGCATTGGCCCTCGCCTCCAGAACCGCCCTGATGATGGGAACAGGTCTGTGCTATGCCGTCTACCTCAAATCTGCCCCTATGTACGACCCGATGTTCCCAGAAGTCATGATGCGTGTTGCGCATCAGTTTGATTTTTCCGCCGATGTTCTGGCTGTTGGGCCTGGTCTTGGACGATCTTCCGTAGCAAAAGAATATCTCCAGAATATCCTTTTAACTGACAAAACGGTTGTTCTGGATGCTGATGCACTGAACAACATTGCTGAAAGCAGCGATCTTGAGCAACTGCTGATGTACCGGAAAGCCCCTTCTGTCATTACGCCACACCCACTGGAAGCAGCACGATTACTCAAAACGAATACTCTGGGCATTCAGGAAAACCGCATTTTATCCGCCCAAACCTTGGCTGAGCATTTCAATGTGACAGCTGTCCTGAAAGGATCTGGAACAGTCATTGCATCGCCAGCCAAAGAAACCATCATCAACCCGACAGGCAATCCAGGGCTGGCAACCGCAGGCACAGGCGATGTATTGACTGGCATGATTGGCGCATTCCTGGCACAGCATTGGAATCCACTTGAAGCCGCGGCAGGAGCCGTCTGGCTACATGGGAAATCAGCAGATGCGATAGCAGATAAACTTGATGGTCAAATTGGTATACTGGCTGGCGAACTGGCTCCAACAGCAAGAAAGCTACTCAATCAGCTAGTCGCCATCCGCTGAAACAAGAAATCCCGCCATAAAGTGATTTCATGACGGGATTCCAACAATTAGGCTTGTTCAATCAGTGAGTTGTCGCCACACTGGAAACATCCTGTTCCTTACCTTCTGAGGCAACTGAAGAGGCCTGGACTTCTCCAACGGACGACGGCTGACGTTCCAAGGCAATCTCAAGTACCGCATCAATCCATTTGACCGGGATAATTTCCAGATTGTTCTTAACATTGTCAGGAATGTCCGCGAGATCCTTGACGTTCTGCTGAGGAATAATCACTTTCTTGATACCTCCACGCAAAGCCGCCAACAGCTTTTCCTTCAAACCACCGATTGGCAGAACCTCGCCTCTCAGGGTAATCTCGCCCGTCATTGCAACGTCCGCACGTACCGGAATACCAGTGAAACTGGATACCAGTGCCGTTGTCATGGAGATGCCAGCCGATGGACCATCCTTTGGCGTTGCGCCTTCCGGCACATGGATATGGATGTCCTTTTTCTCAAAAGCTTCATCCTTGATTCCCAGTTTATTGGCACGGCTTCTTACAACCGTCCGGGCGGCCTCAATGGATTCCTTCATGACATCGCCCAAGGTACCTGTCCGAAGGATATTCCCCTTGCCCGGCATTGTCACTGCCTCGATGGTCAGCAATTCACCACCAACCTCAGTCCAGGCAAGACCTGTCACCTCGCCGATGCGGTTTTCTTTTTCCGCGACACCGAAATCGAACTGACGGACACCCAGATATTCATTCAAGGTTTCAGATGTCACATCAACCTTGCGGGTTTCTTTCTTCAGCAGAAGCGTCTTGACGACTTTCCGGCAGATTTTCGAGATTTCACGTTCCAGAGCCCGGACACCTGCCTCACGGGTGTAGTACCGGATGATGTCACGAATCGCCTCTTCACTGACACTCAGTTCTGTTTCTTTCAAGCCGTTACGGTCCATCTGTTTCGGCAACAGATATTTCTGGGCAATATGTGTCTTTTCATCTTCTGTATAACTGGACAGATTGATGACTTCCATTCGATCCAGCAATGCTGGAGGAATGTTGTAAGAATTGGACGTCGCAATGAACATCACATCCGACAGGTCAAAATCCACCTCGACATAATGATCGGAGAACGTGCTGTTCTGTTCTGGATCGAGTACTTCCAGAAGCGCTGCTGCAGGATCTCCCCGGAAGTCAGCACCAATCTTGTCAACTTCATCCAACAGGAAAAGCGGATTCCGGACACCAACCTTTGTCAGATTCTGCAGGATCTTACCTGGCATAGAGCCAATATAGGTGCGGCGATGCCCTCTGATTTCAGCCTCATCCCGCATACCACCAAGCGCCATACGGACATATTTCCGGTTGGTTGCGCGAGCAATTGACTGCCCCAAAGAGGTCTTACCAACCCCCGGAGGCCCGACGAAGCAGAGAATCGGTGCTTTGACGCGGTCAACCC
>CAVJQJ010000149.1:0-4338 GCA_963651715.1 Anaerovoracaceae bacterium | reverse complement strand
CTCATATGCTTCAGGTGGCAGATGTTGTCATGAATTTGGATGACTTTACAGTTAAACGAGGAGACGTTCCAATCAAACTGACCCCGACAGTTTTCAAGATACTCAAGGTGCTGATGTTGAAAAATCCTGGGATTGCCTCAAGACAGGATTTGGAGGAAGAACTTTGGGGGGATGATGCACCTGACAGTGATAGCCTGCGGACCCATATCCATGCTTTGCGGGTAGCCCTAGATGTGCCTTTTGATAAGCCGTTACTCAAAACTGTGGCGGGCTATGGCTGGATGTTGAGACAGGACTGATTGGGAACAGATGATGAAATGGTATCAGACGATTAAGGTTCGGTTTGCTTTGCTGTATGCAGTGACTGCATTGATGCTGGGCTTGATCTATAGTGGTTGCATGGTCTATGTCCAGATACATACAGAAGAGCAGTTGATGTCCTCAACAATGGATAGCATATTGACGGAAACCGTTGAGGATGACATTCAGAACGGGAAAGCGCCTAAATTGGATGCATTGTCGGAAATATATATTCAAGGGGATGCTGTCAGACCGATTCCTAGACAGTTCAAGAACTTGCCCGAAGGCTACGTTGAATACATGGATGATGAAGAACTGCATGTCTACACGAAGACAATAAATGGGAAACGTTATGTACTGACCCGATTGCAGGAAGACTTTGAAAATTGGGAGCGTCGACAGTTGATTTATGGATGTATCCTGCTAGGTTTTGTGATACTGCTTTCTTTTGGACTGGGATTTTATGCCATTCAGCATTCTTTTAAGCCACTGGATCGTCTGATAACTGAGACCCGCGAATTGGATCGCCGTCTGAAAGCTGGCATTCTGGATGAGATGGCTTTTTCAGGTGTTCAGGCAAAAAATGAAATCGGTGAATTGACGGAAAGTTTTCAGGTACTGACAAAACGGTTGGAAAAATTATGGGAGGGGGAACGTCGTTTTGCATCTGAAGTCAGCCATGAATTGCGGACACCGATGACGGTGATTGGGATGTCGATTGAAATGCTTGAAGGGGCAGAAAATCTGACAGACCGGCAGAAAGAAATTGTTCAGCGTGCAAAAAGGACATCCATCCGGATGAATGAATTGTTGGAAGTGTTCCTGAACATTTCTCGGGGAACAACAGGCAAATCATCAAGTGTTGCTTCGATTACTGAAGTGGTGGAAGAATTGCTGCCGACTTGGCAGATGGAAGCCGATGCTAAAGGTCTGTCATTGGTTTATTCAAATGCTGAAGAGAATGGGGGGCGTATCGGAGAAACGGTTTCTGAAGCGAGGAGAGGGGCTGTGCCCCAGAAATACAATGCAGTTCTGGTGGCAGCCATCTTCAATAATCTGGTGATGAATGCAATTCGATATACCGATAAAGGGCAGATAACAATTGACTTGGATGTTGATGGTTTCAGTATCCAGGATACAGGGGCTGGCATTGATATTCATGATAAAGAGCATATTTTTGATGCGGGATACCGGGGATCCATCATGGAGAATCCAGGCAAGGTTGGGTATGGTCTTGGGCTGGCGATTGTCCTGCGTGTCTGTGCCATCTTGGGATGGCAGATTGGCATGGATTCCGAAGAGGGGAAAAGGACAGTGTTTAAGATTACAACATCATCTTCCAGATAATGTTTTAAGTAGATGAAAGGGAGTTAAAGGGAAAGAATGGCATCAATCAGGTCTTGAAATCATTGTAAGCGTCCATATATACCGTTCTGATTAAGCATAAACGTTCTATCCATAGAGGAAAAAATGGCAGAAACAGAAAAACAGACGATGGGGTTTCAGACAGAAGTCAAACAGATTCTGCAGCTGATGATCCACTCCCTTTATTCCAATAAAGAAATCTTCCTGAGAGAACTCATTTCCAACGCTTCCGATGCAATCGACAGACTGCGTTATGAATCGCTGAATAAGCCGGAAATGTTGGAAGGAGATTCAGAGTTCAAGATCCG
The DNA here is from genome assembly GCA_963651715.1 of Anaerovoracaceae bacterium. GTDB lineage: Bacteria > Pseudomonadota > Gammaproteobacteria > Burkholderiales > Burkholderiaceae_D > Oxalobacter. Next base: position 2,365 of record CAVJQJ010000149.1, on the reverse strand, counting down.
TATTTCTTTCGACCGCGATGCCAAGACATTGACCATTTCTGACAATGGTATCGGGATGAGCCGTGAGGATGCGGTCAACAATCTGGGGACCATTGCAAAATCCGGCACCAAGGAATTCCTCTCCCGTTTGTCCGCGGACCAGAAACAGAACGATGCCCTGATTGGCCAGTTTGGTGTGGGTTTCTATTCCGGCTTTATCGTTGCAGACAGGATGACTGTTGAATCCCGAAGAGCAGGTTTGCCTGCGGATCAGGGGGTTCGTTGGGAATCTGATGGCACTGGTGAATTTTCTGTAGAAACGATTGAAAAAGCCTCCCGTGGGACAGACATCATTCTGCACATCCGCGAGGGCGAAGAAACGTTCCTGAACAACTGGAATCTGCAGAATATCATCCGTAAGTATTCCGATCATATTTCTCTGTCGATTGAAATGCCAGAGAAAGAACCATTTGATCCGAATCCTGATCCAGACAAACCAAAGGATCCGCCAAAATGGAACACTATCAATCAGGCAAATGCGCTTTGGGCACGTAGCAAATCGGATATTACCGATGAGCAGTACAAGGAATTCTATAAACATGTGTCCCATGACTTTAATGATCCATTGACCTGGACACATAACAAAGTCGAAGGCCGTACCGAATACAGTCAGTTGCTCTACATCCCTAAGGAAGCACCAAGAAACCTGTGGGACCGCAATCAGCGCATGGGACTGAAACTCTACGTGAAACGTGTCTTCATTATGGAAGATGTGGAACAGTTGCTGCCGTTCTACCTGCGTTTTGTTCGTGGGGTGATAGATTCTGCAGATCTGCCACTGAATGTCTCTCGAGAAATCCTGCAGGAATCCAGAGACGTCAAGATGATCCGTGATGGTTCTACCCGTCGTGTACTGTCCATGCTGGAAGAAATGGCATCCTCAGATGATCCAGCGAAGAAAGAACAGTATGCAACCTTCTGGGAACAGTTTGGTAAGGTGCTTAAAGAAGGTATTGCGGAAGATCCTGCCAATAAGGAACGGATTGCGAAACTGTTGCGCTTTGCATCGACCTACAATGACAGCGGTATCCAGAATGTTTCTTTGGATGACTACATTTCCCGGATGAAAGAAGGTCAGGTCCGTATTTTCTACATCACTGCTGAAAGCTACAATTCGGCGAAGAACAGCCCACATCTGGAAATCTTCCGTAAGAAAGGAATTGAAGTCCTGATTCTGACAGACCGTGTTGATGAATGGATGCTGTCCTTCCTGACAGAATACAAAGAAAAGAATCTGGTTTCTGTTGCGCAGGGTAGCTTGGACCTGTTGAAACTCGAAGACGAAGAAGAGAAGAAACAGAACGAGGAAAGCCAGTCTGACTACAAGGAAACCATCGAAAAGATGAAGAAAGTCCTTGAAGGCAAGGCAAAGGATATCCGTACGACAGTCCGTCTGACAGATTCTCCTTGCTGTCTGGTTGCAGATGAAAAGGATATGTCGGCTAATCTCCAGCGTATGCTCAAGGCTGCCGGTCAGAATATCCGGGAAACCCAGCCGATTCTGGAAATCAATCCAAATCATCCACTGGTCCAGCGTCTGAAATATGAAACGGATGGTTTTGATGATTGGACAAATCTGTTGTTCGGTCAGGCGGTTCTGGCAGAAGGGGGAGCGCTTTCAGATCCTGCTGAATACGTCCGGCTGATGAACAAACTGCTGTTGGATAAATAATCAGGCAGTCAGTTAGAAAATAGCAAAACGGGGTGGCAGCAATGCCATCCCGTTTTGCTTATGGTTTAAGATATTGGATAGTGGAAAACGATTGCGGGGGATGCGCATCATGAAACTCGAAAAAGTCGATGTATCCGATTTATCCGAAATACTGCGCCTTGCAGCATCTTGCCTACCAAAGAGAGGCAAGGCTTTTCTGCAGTCAGGATATTCCACCACTAAGACAGACACTTGAAGACTTGACGGAAGAATATCAGAAATCAGGTGTGCAGTTCTGGAAGGTTTTGGATCAGGGAAAAATCATTGGATCTGTCCGAACCGAGAAAAATCAGGGTACGGTTTATATCGGAAAATTGATGGTGGATCCCGTATACCAGAAGCGGGGAATCGGTTCGCAGATGATGAAAAGGGTGGAACAGATGTATCAGGGGTATCGTTTGGAACTCTTTACCAGTAGTCGAAGCATTTGCAATATCCGGTTATATGAAAAACTTGGCTATCAGAAATGCCGTGATCAGAAAATAAATGATGAATTGACATTGGTATTCATGGAAAAGAAGGCAATCTAAAGAATATCTTATAAATATTATTCGAATAGTTAAAAAAGCTACCCACCGGCATAGCCGGTGGTTCTTCATATCGCCTGTAAGGCTC
>CAVJQJ010000148.1:0-2328 GCA_963651715.1 Anaerovoracaceae bacterium | reverse complement strand
GTACGTGCACCGCCCAAATGAAGGAAACCGGTTGGGCTTGGTGCAAAACGGGTTTTTACTGTCATGGTGTGTTCTGTATAGGTTTGATAATTGAAACCGCTATTTTACCGCAGCGATAAGGTGGAATGAATAGATAAAAGCCTGCCCAATTTCCCAGGCAGGCTTCTCAGCATTTGCAATCTTCTATTATTTGGTGGACGGCTGGAACGCCAGATAGTTGACCATGCCATTGCGGACAACCATCAGGGTAACCATACGGTTCTTATCCAGAGCACCGACCGCGCGCAGTAATTCATCCACACTGGTGATGTCGTTGTTGTTCATCCGGACGATGACATCGCCTTTCCTGAGCCCCAAAGCCTGCGCCTGATCTCTGGATGCAACGACAGCGACACCGTTTTTTACCCCCAGGTTTTTCTTCTGAGCCGCCGTCAATTCCTCAACAGTAATGCCTAGGACTTTTTCAGACTGGTTGGATGCTGTCGCCTTGGAGACCGCTTTTGAAGTCTTCTGCGCACTGTCCATGACTTTCGAGCGGACGGTATAAGTATGGGTCACCCCTTTACGCCATACGGTCACAGGAACGGGTTTACCGACTTCAGCACCACCAACCAGACGTGGAAGTTCTGAAGCGGATTCAATAGCATGTCCATCGTAGCTTAGGATGATATCACCGGGTTCGATACCTGCTTTTTCTGCCGGAGAACCGCTTTCGACCTGCGCCACGAGAACACCTTTGCTGTTCGGCAGTTTCATCGCCTTCGCGGTATCTTCATTCAGTTCCGCGATGCTGACACCAATCTGGCCACGGGTGACCTTGCCGGTTTTCTTGAGCTTGTCCGCAACCTGCAGTGCATCATCAATCGGTACGGCGAAAGAAATGCCCATATAACCGCCAGAACGGCTGAAAATCTGGGAGTTGATGCCGATGACTTCACCATTCATGTTGATGAGCGGACCACCCGAGTTACCTGGGTTGACGGCAACGTCTGTCTGGATGAGCGGCAAATAGTCACCGGTATCACGAGCTGTCGCGGAGATAATGCCTGCTGTGACAGTGTTGTCGAGTTTGAATGGTGAACCGATGGCAAGGACCCACTGCCCCGCTTTGATATTCGCGGAATGCCCCGTCTTGATGACCGGCAGGTTACTGCCCTTGATTTTCAAGAGAGCAACATCTGTCCGTTTATCAGAACCGATGACCTTGGCGGTGAATTCACGCTTGTCAGGCAAACGTACGAAAACTTCGTCTGCCCCGTTGATGACATGATGGTTTGTCAGGATATAACCGTCCGAGGAAATGATGAAGCCAGAACCGACGCCATGACGGACCTGTTCTTCCGGTTGCTGTTGCTGCTGAGGTGGAGCAAATCCGAAACTGCGGAAGAAGAAATCATCGAATGGGTTCGCACTGCGGCGGATCTGGATTTTCTCAACGGTCCGGATGTTGACGACCGCCGGGGCAACCTGTTCAACCAGACCTGTGAAATCCGGCAATCCATTAACAGCAACGGGGGGAGCGGCAAGCACCTGCTGGGGTACAGCGACACCAATCAGCGTGAGCGCACAAAATGCGGACAGACAAGCTTTCTTAAGTGGATTCATTTTGAATTTCTGCATGATGTTTTATCTCTAGATGACTGAACAAACCCCATATATGGGCATTACGATCTGATGCAGGATAACGCGTTGTCTGGCGCAAGCGGGCATTTTATACAGTTTTTTACAAATTACCGCCCTGCTCGTCGTGTGCAGATTCCACATCGGCATGGGTGACTTTCCATCTACACGCGACATAGAGATGACGGAATGATTCCGTTCCCAAGGCATCGGGGAAGAGTATCAGGGTTTTCCGATAACCTGACGCGTTCCTGAGGCGCAGGATAATGAGTGCTATCCAGATGGTGCTGTCCAGTTGAAGCGCCCATTGCGCATCCTCTTCTGCAGACGAAGATTCCAGATTGCCGATCAGGAACTGGACATCCTGTGTGACGCTGAGGGTATAACCAACGGGCAGACGATACCATTGGAAAACGATGATCCCTGCAAAAACGATAAAAACGGGGGGCAGCCAGATGTTGGCGTAACAGGAGAATGCGCCAATCCTGCCTGTCGGGATGAGTGCAGCCATGAGCAGGAACGATACGGCAAATCCCAGCATGATGAGGGTCCCTGTCCTGGACTTCCTGATGGTAGCTGTCTGTGCGAGCGACATTTTCTGGACTGAAAAGCTACCCACCGGCATAGCCGGTGGTTCTTCATATCGCCTGTAAGGCTCTGTTACCAGCAGCGCCCTAACAGGCGCATCTAAACACTGTCATTTGCATG
>CAVJQJ010000147.1:1877-3720 GCA_963651715.1 Anaerovoracaceae bacterium | reverse complement strand
CGTCCCTGGGTTTCGGTGACAGGAACCCTTTGGACCCGATGACCACCGGATTCAAACTTGAGTCGTGAATAGACATTTTCGCCTGACAGACGGACAATCACTTCTTTATATCCGCCAAGTTCCGACATGGATGAGGAAACAATCTCAGCACGCCAATGGTTCTTTTCTGCATAACGGGTATACATACGCAGCAGATCACCCGCAAACAATGCGGATTCGTCCCCCCCTGTCCCGGCTCTGATTTCAAGAAAAATATTCTTGTCGTCATTTGGATCTTTCGGCAAAAGGAGAATCTGGAGCTGATCCTCAAGTTCCAGCTGCCTGTTTTCCCCGGCAGTGATTTCCTGCAGGGCAAACTCTTTCATTTCCGGATCCTCTGACATTTCCCTCGCGGTCTCAATATCAGATGAAACCTGCTGATACTCATGGAACAGGGAGACCACAGGCTGCAGCTCAGCATGTTCCTTTGTCAGCTTTCTGAAGTTATCTTGATTGGAAATCACTTCTGGCAGAGACAGCAACTCATCAAGTTCCACTAGACGGTTGGAAAGGTTTTCCAACTTTGCCAGCATATTTGGTTTCATTGTCATTTAAAACACACCACGGGAAAATCACAGTACAACAGCATTATACGGAAAAGGCTGAAAGAGGTCTTATACAGATCCAGCATCAGACATGGGCAAGCATATATCCATAACCATAGACCTGCTCCAGCATATATCCATAAACCCCATCTTTCAGCCCCAACCGACTTCTGACTCGGGAAACATGGGTATCCACTGTCCGCCCCGTTTCACTTAGTGGGCATTTCCAGATTGTTTCTGAAATTGTCTGTCTAGAAACTGGTTGACCAACCTGCTTGAACAGAAACAGAGCCACTTCGTATTCCTTTGCTGTCAGCGGAATTTCCTGCCCATTTCTGACAACCTTATTGGGAAAGCTGGAAAAATGATATGGCTCTGCATTGAGCGATTGGAATTCAAGTTCATTGGCATATTTCCTGCGGAGCAAAATACCCAGTCTGGCAACCAGCTCATCTGAGCGGATTGTGGTGCTCCCCCATTCATCGACGCCTAATTGCATGAGCTGAAAAATCGCATCAATCTGATCCTGATGAACCAAAGCCATGACGGCCATGACTTCATAATATTTTTTCAGCTGTGTTGTCCAGATACGCTTGAGTCTATCAGACAGTCCCCCCCCCAATAAAAAAACACCTTTAAGGCGGGAAGCTGAATATTGGGTTGAAAAATGATGGAATCCTGAATGGACAGAAACCACCTCACAAGCGAAACCAGAACGATGCAGGACCGTCTCAAGCCTTGAAAGTGTCTGTGTATCGGTATCTGCTAGAAAAATTTTCATTATGATGCATTTAACGAAATCTTGTGTTTCCGTCCACCAGTTCGATAAAACTTTTCACTATCAAAGAAATTGACAGCGGTCTCCTGCCTGAAGAATGCTGACATCGTCAACTGAAGTCTGAGACATTTGCAGGAACGTGCAAAATGCTTTGCCTGAACGAGCAGTTCATGACCGATATGCTGACGACGGAAATCTGCACGCACGTAAATCTGATCAAGGATTGCAAACCGTTCTTCGCGAAGACCGACTTGCATTGGAAATGCCGCACAATATCCTAACAGATGCCCTTTAGGAGTTTTCGCCAGAAAAACACCGTAATCAGGCATATCCAGAAAGTCTTCCAGACACTCAGCATTCAACTCCATGTCCGGCTCAAACGTGGCATATCCTGCCAACCCAGCTATTTCCTTCTGAAACTCCCTGAGGAGTACAAGTAAATCATTACAGTCATCAGACGAACAACGGGTTATGACAACAC
>CAVJQJ010000147.1:0-1867 GCA_963651715.1 Anaerovoracaceae bacterium | reverse complement strand
TGACAACACTCATTACTGTAATTTCCAATCACAGACTTTGGAGTATGCATCAAATTTATCAAAAGGCTTTACTTCGAGCACCCTCTTGTCATTATCCCTACGGGCAATATAGCCCACACCTTTTTCTTTATCTTCAGCAATAACGTAATCAACACCTGCTTCGAGATTGACATCAAAACTGTAGCATTTCATGTTTTCAGGCATGGCAACATGACCGCCTTGAATATTAATCGCACCAATCTTATGACGACCTGCAGAGATTGCATAAATGACATCTGCAACAGGACTTGGGGTATCCTTCATAGACATCTGCATACCATCCAATGCCCTGAACATCAATGAACCTTCCAAAAGGGTCGCGGATTTCGTTGGATCATTCACCGCCGCCCCTTGCATGGAAATCTGTTTCTGTTTATTGCCGCAAGAAGACAGTAAGAAAACAGAAGCACAGCAAATCAGTAATGGAATCAGTTTTTTCATAATTCTCCTTGTTTGGGACGGACAGACCTCCTGATCAGTTTCCAAAGTCCACCCAGAATAATTGGAACGACCGCAGCTCCTACACCAAGCAGGACAATCGTATTCAAATGGTCACGGATAATCGGGATATTGCCAAAGAAATAGCCCGCCACAGTCAGACCAACAATCCAAAGAAATGCTCCTAATAAATTGTAAAGCTGGAAATAAAACATTTTCATGCCTGTAACCCCTGCCACAAAAGGAGCAAAGGTCCTGACAAGAGGCACAAAACGGCAAAGTGTAATGGTTTTCCCCCCATGCTTCTCAAAAAACTCATGGGTATAATTCAGTGCTTTCTTATCAATCCACCTGTAGTCTTTCGTAAAGACTGCGGAACCAATCTTTTTCCCAATCAGGTAATTGACATTGTCACCTAGAACCGCCGCAATCAGCAAAACAACAATGAACAGCCTGATATCCATTGCGCCTGTTGCACAGAACGCACCAGATATGAATAATAAAGAATCTCCTGGGAGGAAAGGTGCAACCACCAGACCTGTCTCACAGAAAATGATAGCAAAAAGGATGAAGTAAACCCATGTCCCATACTGGGAGATAACATCGCCCAAAACCTTGTCGACATGGAGTACCAAATCAAGCAACTGCATGAAATCCATAATTGGACATATCCCTAAAAAAACTGAGTGCAAGTATAAAAGAAAACAGGAAAAACCGATAGAAAACCTTTAGTATTCCTGCCCTTCTGGCCTATTAAAATCCATAGAATTTCCGCAATCATCAAAGCGACAAGAAAAAATATCCTCATTATGGAAATCGACAAGAACCCTACAGTCAACCAATCATCTCGGGCAATTCAACTGCTGCCAGATCTCCTGATTTCCCAGATTGCCGCAGGTGAAGTTATTGAACGCCCTTCCGCTGTTGTTAAAGAACTGCTTGAAAATGCTATCGATGCGGGCGCCACAAAAATCGACATCCGTCTTGAAAACGGGGGTATCAAGCGGATATCCATCACTGATAATGGAAAAGGCATTCCATCTGAACAAATGCCTTTGGCACTTGCAAGACATGCCACATCAAAAATCGCATCCCTGTATGAACTGGAAAATGTCGCCACATTAGGATTCCGGGGCGAAGCTCTGGCATCTATTGCTTCTGTTGCAAACATGACCCTGCGCTCCCGAACACCAGATGCATCACATGCCTGGCAAATAACAGGAAACAGTCAAACCGTATCTCCTGCATCCGGCTTGCCCGGCACAACGGTGGATGTTCAGGAACTCTATGCCAATACTCCCGCAAGAAGAAAATTCCTGAAATCCGAACAGACCGAGTATGGGCACTGTGCCGAAGCTGTTGAACGGATTGCCTTAGGCACCCCCAACAT
>CAVJQJ010000146.1:0-5037 GCA_963651715.1 Anaerovoracaceae bacterium | reverse complement strand
GAGAAAGGGTTTCAGCCTATCTCTGATAAATGTCCACAGATATCGTTACAGGCTCCACAGAATCCGTTACAGTCTCAATTCTAATTATTCTCCTGTTTTACATCCCTCCATCCCTCATCGCCATCAACTTATCCAACGCCGCCTGATGTCCTTGTTCCGCGGCACAGCGGTACCAGACCTGTGCTTTGATGGGATCTTTCTTTACGGTGATACCCTGTTCATATGCCATGCCCATGGTGAACTGTGAATCCGGGTGTCCATTCTTGGCGGCTTTTTCATACCACTGAAAAGCCTGTGCCATATCCTTGGTAACGCCAAAGCCAAAGCCATATTCATAACAGAGTGCAAGGTTATGCTGTGCCTCTGGTTTATCGAGTTCGGCAGCTCTCTGCCAGTACTGGGCGGCTTTAACGGCATCCTGCTCGACCATAATGCCTTCCTGATACAGGCAACCCAGGCTGAAGAGGGCATCAGCATTATCCAGAGTGGCGGCTTTTTGATAAAGCTCAACCGCTTTGTTCAAATTCTGTTCAACGCCATGCCCCTCCTGATAGGCTTGAGCGAGGTTGAAGATGGCAGTGCTGTTTCCTGCTTCTGATGCTAGCTGATACCAGTGGACAGCCGTCTCTGGATTTGCCTCGGTTCCTGTTCCATCTCTGTACATATCGCCGAGACGGCATTGAGCAAGAGGATGGTCCTGCTCAGCGGCAAGTGCATACCATTTCAGAGCTGAGGTACTGTTCTGTTTGATGCCGATGCCATACTCACATGCAAGTCCCAGATTGAACTCGGCATCTGCATGCTTTTGTTCAGCGGCTTTCTGCCACCAGGTGACCGCCTGTACCATATCTGCGTTTGTCCCGATGCCAGCTTGGAAAGCACAGCCGAGATTATGCTGGGCGTCAGGATGTCCGCTTTCAGCGGCAATATGCCACCAATGGATAGCCTGAGCAGGATCAGCATCCACACCTAAACCATCGTAATAACAGCAACCTAGGTTGTATGTCGCATCGAGGTTGCCCTGTTTGGCAGAGCGTTCAAACCAGACGGCAGCTTGTTGCAGGTCCACTGCTGTGCCTTTTCCCTGCTGAAGCATCCAGCCGAGATGGAACTGAGTGTCCGCATGTCCGGTTTCTGCGGCTTTTCTCAGCCATTGCAATGCCTGTCTGAAATCCTGTTCGCCACCTTCGCCTTGAAGAAGCAATGCGCCTAGGTGACATTGGGCTTCAATATGACCTTTATCAGCCGCCTGACGGAACCAGAAAACAGCCTGTTCGGTATCGATATCCACGCCATCACCTGATTCGAAACGCAGTCCCAGATTGAATTGGATTTCAATATCGCCATTCAATGCAGCAGGTAACAGTTCTTCATAAATATCAGGTGTACCAGACATGGAAAAAGTCCTTAATGAAGCAATGATTAAAATATGATTGAGATATCCTTACAATATGTTTATGATTGTTGTTTTCGGATGCCGTCTTGAACAGCGGGAGGCAGTTTTGCCATGGCTTCTTCATCGCCAGCCATTGCCGCGTCAAAGAACATCCCGAAGGCAACCTTGTCGTCTTTATCGACTCCCAGTCCTGCTTCATAAGCCTTGCCGAGGTTGCAGAGTGCGGCGGGGTATTCTTCGTCAGCCGCTTTCAGGAACCATTGCAGTGCGGTGTTGTGATTCTGTTCAACACCCAAGCCCTCGCGGTAGAGCAGACCCAGTGCATTCTGTGCAGGTGGATATCCTTCATCAGCGGCTTTCAGATACCATCGTTGGGCTTCCGCAAAATCCTGTGGAACAATCTGGCCTTCTTCATAAGCATTCCCTGCCAGATACATCGCATGAGGATGTCCTTGGCCCGCTGCTTTCAACAGCCAGTCCATAGCTTTGGCATTATCCTGTTCAATCAGCTTGCCATCTGCATACAGCAGCCCCAAGGTCCACTGCGCGACAACATGGCCCAGCTCAGCTGCTTTCGTCAGCCAGAAAACAACCTGAGATTCATCATAGAGCTCACTGTCTTTTGATGCATAGAGCACAGCCAGCTGATAGGCGGCATCCTCATCATCAGCCTGTGCCAGCATCAGATACCATTTAGCCGCTTCAAGCAGATCATGTTCGACACCCTCACCGGCAGCATAGATTTCAGCGAGACGGCGTTGCGAAAGCTCTTCACCCTGTTCAGCCGCCAGCGTATGCCACTTGATGGAGGCTTCAATATCCGCAGGGATTTCCTCAAGCCCCAGTTCATACAGACAGCCAAGGCTGCACTGCGCCACCATATTCCCCTGTTCGGCAGACTTCTGATACCACATCAGCGCCAGTTTATAGTCCTGTGCGAGATCCTCGCCGTTTTCATAACACATCGCCAGACTGCACTGCGCATCCGCATCGCCATCTTCTGCCAATACCATCAGTTCTGCCAACTCTGTCTCAGTCACCTGGTGTTCCTTTCAATTGATATCTATTCTCTGATGATACCGTATCTGGAATCAGCCGTGAATGGCTTGCAGTCAAAAATATAAAACGTAATATAGTACGTTTTAATTCAGCAATACACGCAGTATAATGCGTTTTATGAGGCCAATATATTCTGTTGAAAAATCGTTGAAAAAGCTGGGGGCTGATATCCGGTCTGCCCGTATCAGACGTCGTCTAAAACAGTCTCTGCTTGCAGAACGGGCAGGCATATCCATCAATACATTGAGTAAGGTTGAGAAAGGTGATCCAGGTGTCAGCATGGCTGTGGTTGCGAATGTGCTCTTTAGCTTGGGGTTTGGTACACCGTTCTCAACATTGGTATCGCAGGAGAATGATCGGGTGGGGTTGATGCTGGATGAGGAACGTCTGCCTAAACGTGTCCGGGATAAGGATTCTGATGGTGGGGGGATGTCATGAGCAGAAAGATTCAGGTGTATCTCGACGGGAAAACGTTGCAGTTAGTCGGCACGTTGTGGATCCATCGTGTAAGAGGCGGGGAAAGTGCTTCCTTCGAATATGCCCGGGAGTGGTTGGGGCAGGGGTTTGCTTTGGAGCCAGCCTTGCCATTACTGTCTGGGGTTTTTCATACGGAACCATCTCAGGCCATGTTCCGCAGTTTTTCAGATAGTGCCCCTGACCGCTGGGGCAGGGTACCGTTGCAAAGACAGGAAAACCGTCTGGCAAGAGAAGAAAGGCGGACGCCTCGGACGTTGATGGAGTCTGATTTTCTGTTGGATATCAATGATGCGACTCGGCAGGGGGCTCTCTGTTTCAAATCTGATGCAGGTGAAATCCTGACAGTTGGCAGTGCTGTTCCACCTTATGTACAGCTTCGGGCATTGATGCAGGCGGCAACCAGTATTGCCAATCGGACAGAATCGATGGCGGATATCAAGCTGTTGCTTTCACCAGGATCATCATTGGGTGGTGCGCGTCCAAAGGCTTCAGTGCTGGATGAAGTGGGGAATCTGATGATTGCGAAATTCCCTCATCCACATGATGAATGGGATGTGCCACTGTGGGAATATATTGCCTATCGATTGGCTGCTGAGGTGGGGTTGAAGGTTCCTGAAATCCGCTTGGAAACGGTCAATGGGCGTCATGTTCTGTTGGTTCAGAGATTTGACCGGAAAAACGGTGCCAGAGTCCCGTTTGCTTCTGCCATGACGCTGCTTGGGGCATCGGATGGAGAAAGCTGGAGTTATCTGGATATAGCGGAAATCATTATCGATAGCGGTGAAGATACCAAGAATGATTTGAAAGAGCTGTGGAGGCGGATGCTTTTCAATATGTTGATTTCTAATGTCGATGATCATCTGCGCAATCATGGTTTCCTGCGTGGTACAAAGGGATGGATGCTGTCTCCGGTTTATGATCTGGAATCCACACCTGTTACATACAAAGCTCATGTATTGCGGACAGCGGTCATTGACGATGATGGGACTGCGGATCCAGAACTGGCGATTCAAACAGCCGGGTATTATGGGATTAAACAGTCTGAAGCTGAACACCAATTCATCCAGATGAAAGCCATTGTTTCTAGATGGGAGGTGTTGGCGCGTCAGCTTGGTGCGGCTCGTCATGATATCGATTTGATGGAGATGGCATTTCGGCAGGGATAGTCGGTTTTTCGCGATGAAAGTGCGAAAAACCGACTATCCAGACATGATTTTCCCCCATAGAAAATGGAATAATTTCAGGTACAATCTCAACATGGGTCCTGTCAGTGACCTGACAGCAAAAACCAGTGCCGGAAACGGCTTTTCAAAGCAAGGACAGTAAATGAATATGAAGACATACAAACTCAATAATGGTGTTGAAATTCCTGTCATCGGGTTCGGCACATGGGAAACCCCAAATGATGCATCTGGTGTTGAAGCCATCAAATATGCAATCACCCAGGCGGGCTATACCCACATCGATACAGCGGCGGCATACCGCAACGAAGAAAGCGTCGGCAAGGCAATCCGTGCAAGCGGTCTTCCCCGTGACAAGGTTTTTGTCACCAGCAAGCTCTGGAACACCAAACGTGGTTATGACAATGTCTTCCGTGCGTTCGAACGTACCCTGCAGAATCTGCAGATGGACTATCTCGACCTGTTCCTGATTCATTGGCCAGCCATCGAAACCCAGTTCCCAGACACCTGGAAACAGATCAACTACGATACCTGGCGTGCGATGGAACAGCTCTACAAAGCTGGCAAGATCCGCGCAATCGGCGTCAGCAACTTCATGCCTCACCATCTTGAACCACTGCTCGATAAATGTGATGTTGTTCCAGCTGTCAACCAAATTGAAGTCCACCCAGGCTATCAGCAGCCAGAAGCCGTTGCTTACTGCAAGGAAAAAGGCATTCAGGTTGAAGCATGGAGTCCACTGGGCCGTGGCGATGCCCTGATCGATCCAGACATCAAGGCAATTGCAGCGAAACACAACCGTTCTCCTGCTCAGGTCTGTCTGCGTTGGATTCTCGACAAAGGTCTCCTGCCACTGGTCAAATCGGTGACCCCAGCCCGTATCCTGCAGAACATTCAGGTCTTCGACTTTGAACTGACTGAAGA
>CAVJQJ010000145.1:0-4819 GCA_963651715.1 Anaerovoracaceae bacterium | reverse complement strand
CGGTTCTTGTATAGCGGCCAAATGTCGTGATGACAGCTGTCTGCCCCTCATCGACCATGAAAATACCTGTCCCGAGCCACATGAAAGCGACAATGGCAGTGAAGAGGACCAGAACAACCTGGAATCCCCTGAAATCGGTGTCCTTGGTGTCATCATCGTCATCAGGCCCTTCACCATTCCCTTTTTTCTTTTTGTCCAGACGCAGGAGCTTATTCAGCTTCTTGTTGAAGTTCTTCCACGCCTTGTCCACGTCTGGTGGTGGCTCATCATTATTGAAACTGCTCCCATGTCCGAAAAGGTCATCTCTGATCGGTTCCAGGTCAAAGCTGTCAGCAATCTTCTTCATATGACACCTATCGCAATCCCATTATGATAGCAATGCATCAAAACGAGGGTCAGGAATATGTTCTTCCTTACCCACATTTTCCTCCCGGGCCTTCGCCGCATCGGTTGCAAACTCGACGATAGCCTGTCTCAGCAAGTCCAGGCCTGCGCCTGTCGCCGCACTGATGGAAACCCTCCGGATCTTGCCGTCCTCATTCCGATCAATTCCCGGTTCCAGTCCCGCCAGATCAATCTTGTTCAACACCAGAAGCTGTGGCACGTCCTGGGCATTGATTTCCTGAAGCACCTGATTGACCTGCTCAATCTGCTCAATACGCATATCACTGGATGCATCGACAACATGCAGCAGCAGATCCGCATGGATGGTTTCTTCCAGTGTTGTCCGGAAAGCCGCCACCAGCTGATGGGGCAGTTCACGGATAAAACCGACAGTATCGGAAATCACCACATTGCCAACCGGTTCAATATAAACCCGACGTGATGTCGTATCCAATGTCGCAAACAGCTGGTCTGCGGCATAGGTACCCGCTTTGGTAATAGTGTTGAACAATGTGGATTTGCCCGCGTTGGTATAGCCAACAAGTGACATCGTGAATGTCTGGCTACGGCTACGGCCCCGACGCTGGGTCTCACGCTGGCGCTGGAGCTTATCGAGCCTCGACCGCAGCATCTTGACACGGTCGCCAATCAACCGACGGTCTGTTTCAAGCTGTGTTTCACCCGGACCTCGAAGACCAATCCCACCTTTCTGTCTCTCAAGATGGGTCCATCCCCTGACAAGGCGTGTCATCAGATGCTGGAGCTGCGCCAGTTCGACCTGAACCTTACCTTCATGGCTCTTCGCCCGCTGGGCAAAAATATCCAAAATCAGGCTTGTCCGATCAACAATGGAGACCTTCAGTCTTTTCTCCAGATTACGCTGCTGCGCTGGAGAGAGGGCATGGTTGAAGATGACGACATCCGCTCCGTACAGCTGGACAGCCTGCGCAATCTCGTCCGCCTTGCCACTGCCCACATAGTAGGCAGCATCCGGACTGGAGCGCTTGCCTGTCACGGTCTGGACGGGCTGTGCACCTGCAGATCTGGCAAGCAGGGTCAATTCCTCGAGACTGGCCTCGAATCCGGCCCTGCCGAAGTCGACCCCAACCAAAACAGCTTTTGTCGTCGATGTCTCAGGTCTTCCCATGGTATCAGTCGTTGCCGCTGTCTCCGTTCAGGCTGATGGCCTTCGCTGGTACGATGGTGGAAATCGCATGTTTGTATACCATCTGGGTCACGCTGTTACGCAGCAGGACGACATACTGGTCGAAAGATTCGACCTGACCCTGCAGCTTGATGCCATTGATCAGGTAGATGGATACGGAAATACGTTCCTTGCGCAGAATATTCAGAAATGGATCCTGCAGCATCTGTCCTTTGTTTACACTCATTCTTGCCTCCTAGGTTATTGTTATGGTTTTCTTTTAGGAAAACTTATGACTTGTGATAATTTTTACAAAGGTATCTCTAATATACCTTATTTTCCTTAATATTTAGGTTCATTCTTCGGTATTTATTTCCGATCAAATGGATTGTCACCCGAGCGGAACTCAATACGTAACGGCGTCCCTTTCAGAGAGAATGCATCCCTGAAGTGACGTTCAAGATAACGCTTGTAGTCGTCTGAGATGTTTTCAAGGCTATTCCCATGAATGACGACAATCGGAGGGTTCTGCCCCCCCTGATGGGCATAACGCAGCTTAGGCCGGATACCCGCCTGACGGCGTGGTGGCTGCTGATGCTCCACAGCTTCCTGCAGGACACGTGTCAGCTTCGGCGTCGACAGTTTTGCCGTTGCCGCCGCATACGCCGCATCAACAGATTCCATCAGGGAACGGATTCCTCCCGACTTCAGCGCAGAGACGTAATGGAAATTCGCAAATGAAAGAAAATGCAGTTTCCATTCCACATCCTCCTTGATCTCCCGACGTCTTTCCTGTGAGAGGCCATCCCACTTGTTGACACCGACAACCAGCGCACGTCCACTTTCAAGGATGAATCCTGCGATATGGGCATCCTGCTCAGAAATGTCCTGACGGGCATCCAACAGCAACAGGACAACGTTTGCCTCAGAAATCGCCTGCAGTGTTTTCACAACGGAAAATTTCTCAACTGTCTGGAAGACCTTACCACGTTTTCTCAGGCCTGCGGTATCAATCAGGGTATAGTGTCTGCCATCACGTTCAAACGGAATCTCGATGGCATCACGGGTTGTGCCCGGCATATCGAATGCAATGACCCGTTCTTCACCCAGCAGTGCATTGACCATGGTGGACTTACCGACATTTGGACGGCCGACAATCGCCAGCCTGATGGATTTCTGACCATCTGGAACCGCGTCTTCTTCCTCTGGAAAATCCTCTTCAGGAACATGGCTCAATGCCTGTTCAACCAATGAATAGACGCCATCACCATGTGCCGAGGAAATCGACGCCGGCTCACCCAGCCCCAATTCATAGAATTCAGAAACCGCCGAGGTATATTTCATGCCTTCAGACTTGTTGACTGCCAGAATGACTGGACGGTCACAACGGCGGAGGTACTGTGCAATCACACGGTCATGGGGCGAAAGTCCCTGACGGGCGTCAACGAGGAAAATGACTACATCCGCCTCGGCAATCGCCTGCTGGGTCTGTCTTGCCATTTCCTGGACAACGCCTTCCTTGACAACTGGTTCAAAACCACCGGTATCAATGACAAGGAAAGGTCTGTCGCCGATTTTTCCCTCGCCATAGTGGCGGTCACGCGTCAGGCCAGGGAAATTGGCGACAATCGCATTCCGAGTGCGGGTCAATCTATTGAAAAGCGTGGATTTTCCGACATTCGGGCGCCCCACGAGCGCAATTACAGGTTTCATTTTTTATTCTTATTCTTATTATTTTCCACAAACCACACGGACATGACCTGTTGTCCGCATAGCGGACTATTCGAGTGCAAATGCCCTCAGGGAACCACCTGTCGTCAAGACAACCACCTTATCTGCAAATGCAACCGGTGCTGCGACGATCGGAGATCCATCAGTCGATGTACGCGCCTCAAATGAACCATCGTAACGGGACAGGAAATGGACATACCCTTCCTTGTCACCGACAACAACAGTTGAAAGGAACGCAGCAGGCGATGAAAGCGTACGGTATGTCAGCTTCTCATTGCGCCAGACGCTGTGTCCCTGGGTATTCGAAAAAGCATAGACCTTGTCTGCCTGGTCAACCCCATAAACGTAGTCCTGATCGATGCTGACACCGACCTTGCTTGCAAAATCCTTCATCCAGAAAGGATTACCTGAGACTACATCAAAACAGCCGATCCGACCCTGCCATGCTGTCGCACAGACACCCTGGCCATACACAACAGGTACACCTGTCATGTCTGCAATACGTTCCAGATCACTGATACCCTTAGGCTGACCCACCGGGATTTCCCAACGGACTGCGCCATTGTTCAGCATCATGGACAGCATCTTGCCTCCTGGCAGTGCGGTGATGACGGTTGGTCCAACCGTCGCCATGCCCGGTTCCTGACGGAGCATCAACGCAGGGGAACGGTATGTCACCAGCCATTTACGTTCACCGGTTTCCGCATCATAACCTGCGATATGGTTATCCATGCTACGGACAACGACCATGCCTTTGGCAACAATCGGGCTGGACATGACTTCTGTTGAAAGCTGCGCCCGCCATTTTTCCTGGCCGTCTGAACTCAATGCAATCAGCACACCCTTTTCACCGACCACAACGACTGTTGAACCGTCTGTGCCGACACCGGCAGTCAGATCCATATCAACATCATGACGCCAGATCACATCACCAGAGGAAGTATCCACCTTGGTCACCCTGCCATCCGCTGAGGCCGCATAGATGATGTCATAGGATACCGCAGGGGTAAACGCACCGTTCTCAGCGGAACCAATGCTGACCGACCAGAGCTGACGGACATTCTTCGAGGACTCGATGTCGGTCAACTCTGCCGGTGGATGACGGGGTGGCTTAGAAGAAAACCAACTGAAACAGCCTGTCAGCTGCGCACAAAGTGCAGCGCAGAGCAGCAACAGAAACAGACGCCAGGCTTTTCTCACGGACTTATCCTTTGTTTTCAGGTTGAGATTCAACGGTATCAGAGATGCCGACTTCTTCCAGTTTCAGCTTGATCAGCTTTTTGCCAGGATCATCCGATGCTGCTTTCTCATAGGCTGTCTTATAAGCGGCCTTTGCCTCATCAAGTTTACCCTGTGCCAGATAGATATCACCTTTACGGTCTTCAATCAGACTGGTGAACTGCTCTGGAACACTGCCAGACAGCACTGACAGTGCCTCATCATAGGCTTTCTCATCGAGCAGGATACCTGCCAGACGGACACGGGCAAGCGCCTTGTAGCCATCTTCGCTACTGTTATCGACCACCCATTTCAGATTTGACTTGGCCGTATCCATATCGT
>CAVJQJ010000144.1:0-3412 GCA_963651715.1 Anaerovoracaceae bacterium | reverse complement strand
CCTTTCAACTCCCAGGTATTACCGCCCTTGAACTTGCCCTTTTCAGCAGAAATGACCTTCACCAGCTGACGGTTGTTGTTGTATTCATAAATCTTGGCACATTCAAAAGACTTGCCGGTTGGATTCATGACCTTGAAATTCATGAAGCGGTTGCCAATGACCTTTTCCGAACCCTCTTCGCGGATGACGTCCTTGCTCCACATCCCGGCCTTGAGTTTTTCCGAGACATTCTTACCGATCAACCCATTCTTGTAATCCGCCGCCTTGCGCGATGTGATTGGCGAAAGCCCTTCACCGATCGCATAGGTGAATACCAGGAACAGGACACCGATCTTCACCATCATCCAGACCGCATTCATCGTAGACAGCGAAGAAATACGCATAATCGTGAATTCCGAATTGTTCGCAAACGTCGCCATCGCATAAATCGTCCCGATCAAGACAGCAAACGGCATCAATTCATAAACATAGGCAGGGAACCCCATCAGGATATAGAACAGCGCATTGATCAGCTGATATCGGCCCTTGCCGACCATCGGCAGCTCATTGATCATATCAAAGAACGCAAACAGCCCCAGGAAAGCAATCAGGACAAAGACCACGCATTTGAGAATCTGGCTCAGGAAATAACGCTGAAGCACCTTCATTTGTCATCTCCTTCTTTTTTCTGGACACGCTTCCGACGCCATGACCCCAGCAATGCATAAGGATGATAGGGACTGTTGACCCCCAGCCGCAGTGCAAACAGCAGGAAAATAATCAACGCGATGACAAGATGCAGTGGCCACCATGCCATGCCAAACGACAGGCGGTTATGCGAGACATAAGACTGGAAAAAGCTGGTCAGGTTACTGTATGCCAGATACAGGAGCACCGCGAGAATCAGGTTGAAAGACCGTCCCGCACGTGGATTGACGAAGCCGAGCGGAATCGCCAAGAGCATCAGCAGCAGCGACATGAACGGCAGACCGATACGCCAGACAAGTTCCCCCATCTTCTTGCTCGTTGGCCGTTTCAGCAGTTCAGACGTTGTCAGCGAACGGGGGGAGGTTTCATCCAGCTCATACACGAAGTCGTCCTTATCCGCGACAAAAGCCGTGTATTTCTTGAAATCCATCATACGGTAACCAGTATGATCCACCGATTCCTCATAACGGGTGCCATCGGTCAGTTCCAGAAAACGGTCACCGTTCTTATCCGCGAAAATCTTGCCATTCTCTGAGAGAATAGTGCCTGTACGGTCATCGCGGATGGTATGGATGAAGGCATTCTTCACATCCTCGCCGTTTTCATCAATCGATTCGATATAAAAGACCTTGTCGCCTTTCGCAGATTCCTGGAATTTACCAGGAGACAGACGGGCCAGATCCTCACGTTTCTCAAAACGTTCACGGAATTCCGCACTCTGACGGTATGCCCAAGGTGTTGCATAGAAGCCCAGAACCGTCACCAGCACCACAATCGGCGCACCAAACTCCAGAACCGGGCGGATCCACCGGGTCAGGCTGAGCCCTGAGGAAAACCAGACCACCATCTCGGAATCCTGATAGCTTCTCGTCACCACCAGCAGCACCGCAATGAAGCCGGTGAGAATCAGGATAATCGGCAGATAATTCAACGAAGTGAACCCGATCAGCGCCAACACGTCATCGGACGCAATCTTGCCCTTTGCCGCCTGCCCCAGGATACGGATCAGCATCATCGTGATGGTGATCGTGAACAGCGTCAGGAAAACACCTGCTGCCGTGCTGAAGAGCTCACGCTTTAACGTACGTTGAAAAATCATGAGAAGCTATAATGATACGTGGAGGATTAAAAAATGGACTTTAGCACAAAATCAGCAGATAAAAAAAACTCTCTTCAGACAATCAAAACAGACTGTCTCATCATTGGCATCTATGAGGACTGCAAGCTGTCGGACAACAAAGCACCGGCCGCATTGCAGGAAGCCATCGCAGACCTTTACGCAACAGGTGACATCGACGGCAAAGCCGGTTCCACCCTGTTGACCCAGCAGCCTGCAGGCACCGCCGCCAAACGGCTGCTCCTCATCGGTCTGGGCAAACAGCCAGCCACCGCGAAAGACTTCCGGAAAGCTATCAGCGCCTGCACCGCAGCCCTGAAATCAGTCAACGCCGCCGACATCCTGATCGACCTGCCAACCGATGTCATCGGGAACAGCGTCTCACAGACCATCTATGCCATCCTGACCGCCTTCTACACACAGGCTTACCAGAAAGGCAGCATGAAAAGCACCAAGTCGCCTGCGTCCAAGATACGCCAAGCGACATTGTACATTCCTTCAGACATCACGGCTATCGCAAAAAAGGCTATTATCAACGCCAAAGCCATCAATGAAGGGCGCCAGTACGCAAAAGACCTCGGTAATCTGCCAGCGAATATCTGTACACCATCCCATCTGGCAAAACAGGCCAAGAACCTGGCTAAGACCTACGCCTTTGAAATCGAAATCCTGGAAAGAAAACAGATTGAAGCCCTCAAGATGAGCAGCTTCCTGTCCGTCGCCAAAGGCAGTGACGAACCCCCAAGATTCATCGTCCTCAAACATCTGAAAGGCAAAGCCAAGGAAGCACCAGCCGTCCTCATCGGCAAAGGCATCACCTTCGACTCCGGCGGCATCTCCTTGAAACCGGGTGCCGGCATGGACGAAATGAAATATGACATGTGCGGTGCAGCCTCTGTCCTGGGCACCTTCAAGGCTATCGGTGAAATCGGCCTCAAACAGAACGTCATCGGCCTGATCCCAACCTGTGAGAACATGCCATCCGGTAAAGCCAACAAACCAGGCGACATCGTCACCTCCATGTCTGGCAAAACCATCGAAGTCCTGAACACCGATGCAGAAGGCCGCCTCATCCTCTGCGACGCCCTGACATTCGCAGAACACTTCAAACCGGCCGCCGTCATCGACATCGCAACACTGACTGGCGCCTGCGTCATCGCACTGGGCCACATCAACACCGGCCTCTTCACCCGCATGGATGAAAAGCACGACGCACTGGCACAGTCACTGGCACAGGCGGCAAGACGTGTGGACGACCCTGTCTGGCGCATGCCGGTTGACGATGCATACCAGTCACAGCTCGACTCCAACTTCGCGGACATCGCCAATGTCGGCGGACGCCCTGGTGGCGCCATCACCGCAGCCTGCTTCCTCGAACGCTTCGCCAAAGACTACGTCTGGGCACATCTGGACGTTGCCGGCACCGCATGGACAAGCGGCTCAGCCAAAGGCGCAACCGGACGCCCTGTCCCACTGCTCTGCCAGTGGCTGATTGAACGCGACGCCTGATCAACAGGCAACACAAGACAAAAAAGGAAAGGCTTAAAACCTTTCCTTTTTTGTCATAAGAAAACCCCCAGCTAAGCTGGGGGTTCCAAAAAGCTTACA
>CAVJQJ010000143.1:0-17606 GCA_963651715.1 Anaerovoracaceae bacterium | reverse complement strand
ACAGAGCCTTACAGGCGATATGAAGAACCACCGGCTATGCCGGTGGGTAGCTTTTTGAGTGGAAGCTTTTCAGAACTTATCTTCCGCTGTTCCTAGACGGATACCTTTATTGAGCTTTTCAATCGCCAGCAGTGCAGCGGCCTGATCGGCCGTTGCATAGTCTTCCAACAAGCCATTGAACAGGTCTGCAACCATGGCTGTCAGGGGAATCTGAAGCCCGGCATCAGCTGCTGCCGCCATGATATTCACATGGTCTTTTGCCTGACTCTTGATTTGGCCACCTGGTTTGAAATCACGGTCAAGCATGCGCTGCCCATGAAGCTCCAGAATCCGGCTTTCTGCAAACCCCCCACGGATTGCCTGACGCATTGCCGCAGGATCCGCGCCGCCAGCCTGAGCCAACAGCATGGCCTCGGCAACAATGGCAACCGTCCCGCCGACAATCAGCTGATTGCAGAGCTTGGCAATCTGGCCACTCCCGACAGAACCGACCAATGTTGGATGCCCCATGACTTTGAAAAGAGGCTCGACCCGTTTAAATGACGCCTGATCACCACCAGCCATGATTGCCAGTGTGCCTGCCGCTGCACCAACAACACCACCAGAAACCGGCGCATCCATGAACTTCACCTGTTTAGGGGACAGCATCCTGTCGAGATCAATGGCTTCAGACTGTTTGGTGGAACTCATGTCAATGACAAGTGCTCCTGCAGTGAGAAACGGCAGCATGGACTCAACGACCGCTTTGACGACAGGGCCAGCCTCCAGCATGGTGATGACGATGTCAGCACCCGTAACAGCTTCTTCAAGTGTTTCTGGAACAACCGCACCAAGCCCCGCCAATGGCAATGCTTTTTCACGGGTTCTGTTCCATGCCCTGAGTGGATAACCTGCCTTGACCAGGAGAGAGGCCATAGGAAGCCCCATCAGCCCGATGCCGACAAAGGCAACCTGAGGCTTATCAGTGTTGTTGCTCACGTAAATTTCCGTCCGTAATCAGCTGTTATCAGAACTTGTATGCACCACGCAAGACAACGAAGTTTTCACCATCGTTAGGATGTTTGATACCTGCATTGGAATAGTGCTGAAGTCTCAGACCCAAATCAAAGTTATTGTTGAAGACATAGCCGACACCGACGTGGTCCGCAAACTGAAAGGATGTAGACATACGGTTGTCGTTGTTGTTGTAGACTTCAGAGAAGAAGCTTGCACCGATACCGGCTTCTGCATACCAGCCTTTCTTGGTTTCGTGTTCCCAACGCCATACAGGAGTCAGGCCAATCACACCGATGTCCTGATTCTGGTTTTCGTCATGTTTACGGTCACCGTGCCACCAGCCAAGGTTCAGGTCCCAGTAACCATTCAGATGGTAACCACCCTGGGTTCTGAACCAGTCTTTGTTCCAGTCCCACTGGAAACCGACACGGGCCAGCTGAACATGTTCACCAGCACCAATTTCGAAAGATGCGCTGTCTGGAGCAAAACTGCTTTTTGCTTCATCTGCCTGTGCAGCCATAGAAACTGCTGCCAGAGAAACAAGCGCAGCACCCAGACATTTTTTCATAAGTCCCATGATTCTTCCCTTCTTGATAAATAACTTTTTAAATAGCTTTCAATCAAATCTTTGTTGCAAGTTTGGAGGCAATCCCTGTATAGGTCGCAGGGGTCAACTTCAATAAACTATCCTTCGCTTCCTGTGGAAGCGCCAATCCCTGGATGAATGCCTGCAGGTCCTGTTTTTCAATTCCTTTACCACGGGTCAACGCTTTCAGCTGTTCATATGGGTTTTCGATGCCATAACGGCGCATAACCGTCTGAACAGGTTCTGCCAGCACTTCCCATGCATTTTCCAGATCTGCAGAAATCTTCGCTTCATTGACTTCCAGTTTGTTCAGGCCACGCAGACAACTGTCATAAGCAAGTACCGCATAACCCAATGCGATACCGATATTACGCAGAACTGTCGAGTCTGTCAGGTCGCGCTGCATTCTGGAAATCGGCAGTTTTTCAGCCATATGTTTCAGCAGGGCATTCGCAACCCCCAGATTGCCTTCAGAATTCTCAAAGTCGATTGGATTGACTTTGTGAGGCATGGTGCTTGAACCGACTTCACCCGCCTTGGTCACCTGTTTGAAGTAACCGAGGGAAACGTAATTCCAGATATCACGGTTCATATCAATCAGGATGGTGTTGGCACGGGCAATCGCATCAAACAGCTCAGCAATGTAATCGTGTGGCTCAATCTGGATGGTATATTCGTTATAGGTCAGCCCCAGACGTTTTTCAACGACATTTCTGGAGAATTTTTCCCAGTCAAAGTCTGGATAAGCAGAGAAATGGGCATTGAAGTTACCGACTGCGCCATTCATTTTCCCCATGATCTCAACAGCCTGGATCTTGTCTGCGGCACGTTTCAGACGGGAAACAATATTCGCAATTTCCTTGCCCAATGTCGTTGGGCTGGCAGTCTGCCCATGTGTGCGGGCCAGCATAGCCAAGGATGCATTGTCATGCGCCATGCCACGGAGTTTCTCGATAACCGCCTGCAGGGCTGGCAATACGACTTCATCCCTTGCTGCCTTGATCATCATACCGTGGGAGGTATTGTTGATGTCTTCAGAAGTGCAGGCAAAGTGGATGAACTCAGCAACCGGTTTGACTTCTACAGTAATCGCAGGATCCACATCTACCTGACGGGGATTCAGACGGGAGAGTTCTGGCGGCAGGGATAAACCGACGGATTCCTTGATCCAGTATTCAACAGCTTTCACATCATGATTGGTGATTGCTTCGATTTCCTTGATGCGTGCGGCATCATCGACAGAGAAACCATCAACCAGGGCGTTCAGGAACTGTGCTGTCTTTTCAGAAAACGGCTTGATTTCAGACAGCCCCGCCTGTGAAAGCGCCTGCAACCATGCCATCTCAACCTTGACACGGTGACGCATAAAACCAGATTCAGACAGGATAGGTCTCAAAGCCCCGGTTTTTCGAACATAACGGCCATCAAGTGGCGACAGGGCGGAAAGTGCAGAAAGTTCCATAAGTGACAATTTCTCAAAGTAATACGGTTTATAAGTTTATCATTTCCCACAGCTGAGGTTATGCTGGAATTGCGTAAAAGCCATCACCTGACGTTAATCAGATACGCCAATGCTATAATTTTCCAACAAACCAACCGTCTGCATACCAATTACCATGAAACTTATCGGCACACTCCAGAGTCCTTATGTGCGGAAAGCCCGTACAGCCCTGATTGAAAAGCATATTTCTTTTGATTTTGTCCTGACAGAGCTCGGCGCATCAGATGATATTGCACCAAAATTCAATCCACTCGCCAAAGTCCCCAGCCTTGTTCTGGACAATGGTCAGACGATTTACGACTCCAGCGTCATTGTCGATTATGCTGACACGCTGACCTCTATCGAAAAGTTGATTCCAGACAACGGAATGGAAAGGGCGCAGGTGAAATGCTGGGAAGCATTGGCTGACGGCATTATGGATGCGGCAGTACTTGTCAGACTGGAAGCCAGACGGCCAACCGAACAGCAGAGTGACAGCTGGGTCTCCCTGCAGATGCAGAAGGTCCATTCAGGACTCAAGATGATGTCAACCCAATTGGGCGATAGGGAATTCTGCCACGGGAACAGCCTGACACTCGCAGATATTGCCGTGGAATGCGCTTTAGGATGGCTGCTTGTGAAATTCCCTGATATCGAATGGCAAAAAGATTATCCAAACCTGAACCGCTTCTATCAGGCAATGGCGTCACGCCCTTCATTCCAGGCAACCAGGCCTTGATGCCAACTATCAACGATGAACGGCGGTCTGGTTGTCGATGATACCACCACCAAGACAGACCTCACCGTCATAAAACACAGCGGACTGCCCTGGCGTGATTGCCCATTGCGGCTGCATGAATGTCGCCGAGAATGTGGCTTCGTCCCGGATATTCAACCGACATGGGATATCTTTCTGACGGTAACGGGTCTTGACCGCCAGATGTTCAGCAGAAGGTGCTTCACCAGAAATCCAACTGGACTGTCCTGCCTCGAGAGATGGCGACAGAAGCCAAGGATGATCATGTCCCTGCACGACATAAAGTGTATTGGTTGAGATATCTTTTCGCGCAACATACCAGGCATCACTGGTCCCATCCGGTTTCCTGAAAGATTTCAATCCTCCGATGCCAATTCCCTTTCTCTGGCCTATCGTATAGAAACTGAGCCCGACATGCTCGCCAATCTGCTTCCCTTCAGGTGTTTTAATGGGGCCGAGTTTATAAGAAAGATAGCGGTTCAGGAACTCACGGAATGGCCGCTCCCCAATAAAGCAGATGCCTGTTGAGTCTTTTTTCCTGGCATTCGGCAGACCGATTTCAGCCGCAATTTTCCTGACTTCCGTTTTTCTGATCTCTCCCAAGGGGAAAATCGTCTTGGACAGCTGCTTCTGATTCAGTCGATGCAGAAAATAACTCTGGTCCTTGGTATCATCTGCAGCTTTCAGCAATTCAAATCTGCCATTGTTCTCACGGACTTTCGCATAATGCCCTGTCGCAATCTGCTCCGCGCCAAGTTCCATGGCATGATCCAGAAAAGCCTTGAATTTGATTTCCGCATTACAGAGAACGTCAGGATTCGGGGTTCTGCCGGCCTCATATTCGCGAAGGAAATCTGCAAACACGCGGTCTTTGTATTCAGCGGCAAAGTTCACAACTTCGATATCGATACCGATGACATCCGCCACCGTCACCGCATCGAGCCAATCCTGACGGGCAGAACAATATTGACCATCATCATCGTCCTCCCAATTTTTCATGAAAAGCCCGATAACATTGTATCCCTGTTGTTTCAACAACCAGGCAGATACCGACGAATCAACACCGCCAGACATGCCGATGACCACTGTTTTCTTTGTCACTGTCTATTTCCTTTCCACAAACCGCGTGGATAAAACTGTTGCGGGAATACGGATTCCCTTCCGATAAGCGTCGATTGTATCCATGACCAGATGACTGCGATGACGGTCTTTACATGCCATAAGTTCTTCGTAAGTCATCCAATGCGTGCGGATAATATCCGGATCCAATGGATTATCCGTCTGCTCCAGCAATTCCGCCTCAAATGTGAAGCGGAGAAAAGACATCTCCTCGTACCCTTCCCTGATATATTGAAGCAGATTGATGGCAACCAGCGATACCGGTCTG
Source organism: Anaerovoracaceae bacterium (assembly GCA_963651715.1). Lineage (GTDB taxonomy): Bacteria > Pseudomonadota > Gammaproteobacteria > Burkholderiales > Burkholderiaceae_D > Oxalobacter. The sequence continues at coordinate 12,400 of CAVJQJ010000143.1, read as the reverse complement.
ACCAGACACGCTGTTTCCTCCATGGTTTCCCGGATTGCCCCCTGTTCAATACTCTCGCCCGCTTCCAAATGCCCTGCAGGCTGATTGAAACGGATACCCCGTTCTGTTGTTTCTTCCACCAACAGGAAACGTCCGTCCTTTTCGACAATACAGGCAATAGTGATCTCAGGTTTCAGCATGGATACGCTTTTCTACAATAACCCTGTATTCTATCGCATTGTCCACTAGACAGATATTTTGACTCTTTCAGATGACTGTCTGCCAAATGATCCAGAAATCATATTAAGTGGTCAAAAAACCAATTTCATACGGAAGTTTTGGATTTTCTTGATGTTTTTCGTAAAAAGTTGTGTATCATTAATGTTTTTTCATCTTGTAGGAAAGTTGTGGCAGGATTTGACCTATATATAGTTGCATTCTAATTTTTTCGCACCAGAAGTCCTGATTTCTGATAGATATCTCGATGACAGATAAGATTTCTGTCAAAAAAGTTCCGCCCACAATATTTCTTACGCTTTCGCTGATTTATAATAGAACGGCTTTTGCACAATGCTGTGTGAAAGTGGTTTTAAAAACAGGAGAAATTGACAATGCAACGGATTATGTTACGTGGGAAAATCCATCGTGCAGTCGTCACCCAGTGTGACCTCTCATACGAAGGCTCCTGCGCAATCGATGAAGATCTGCTCGATGCAGCAGGCATGCTGCCATATGAAAAGATTGACATCTGGAATGTCAATAATGGTGAACGCTTCTCAACCTACATCATCCCTGGCGAGAGAGGGAGCGGGGTTATTTCCCTGAACGGAGCTGCAGCACGTTGTGTTCATCTAGGTGATCTGGTCATCATCGCGACATTTGGTCTGATGGATAACGAAGAAATCAAGACATTCCGTCCAAAGGTTGTTCTGGTTGACGAAAAGAACCGAATCACTGCGGTTAAAGACTGATTTCAATAGCCGAAGACCTCATCCTTCGGATTAAACATAAAAAGGCAGGAGATTGTCCTGCCTTTTTGTTTGCTTCATGCCCCCGTACCCAGACACCTATACCAACGGTGCATTGAGAGCCTCCAGTTCTTCAACCGTATTGACATTGTTCCAGTCCCCTCGGTAGATTTCGCCACCGACCTGCCCCCGCGCAATGTATTCACGCAGAATAGAGCCGAGTGACACCTTTTCTCCCGGCGTAACAGAATCAAACATTGACATGCGGTAGACACCGATGCCGGAAAAAGTCCATTTCTGTTCACCTTCATTGCTGACTGTGAACGCATTGAGTGCAAAATCCCCCTGTGGATGGAAATCCGGATTCTTGACCAGATACAGCCATGCAACATCACGTTTTTCAAGTGCATGTGGATTTCCCCAGACATCATTGTCTTCCAGAACAGACGCCACATCCTTGAAATTGAAGTAAGGACAGTAAATATCCCCCGCAACAGCAACGAAAGGCTCCTCGCCCAGAAGCTTACGGGCAAAGGCAATGCCCCCTGCCGTCTCAAGTGACGCACCAGGCTGTTCACGGGAATAATAGAGCCTGGCTCCGTATTTTGAACCATCGCCCAGCGCCTCCTCAATCATATGACCAAGATGTGCATGGTTGATGACGATCTCTGTGATTCCTGCCCTGACAAGATTCAGGATATGCCAGACAATCAGCGGCCTCCCCCTGACAGCCAGCAACGGCTTAGGGCAGGTGTCCGTCAAGGGCCGCATCCGATTTCCACGCCCTGCCGCAAATATCATCGCTTTCATTGAGATTTCCCTTCACTCAGAAAGAATAGGTGACATCAGGCTTGATATCCTGAAGCTCATCCAGCAATCTTGCCAATGACGCAAGCTCACTGTACCGATGTGCTGTCTTGCTGACATACTTCATGACAAGCGGCATATCCTTGAGATAACCATCCTTACCGTCACGATGATAAAGACGGGCAAAAATACCCAGCACTTTCAGATGCCGCTGAACCCCCATGAATTCAAAATCCCGGTAGAACTGGTCAATATCTGGATTGACTGGCAGACCGGCTTTCCTCGCCCGTTCCCAGTAACGGATAACCAGATCCAGCACACGTTCTTCATCCCATTCGATATAGGCATCCTTAAGCAGAGAAACCAGATCATAGGTGACGGGACCATAAAGAGCGTCCTGGAAATCCAATATGCCTGGATTACCATCTTCTTTATACATCAGGTTTCTTGAATGGTAGTCGCGGTGGACAAACACCTGTGGCTGCGCAAGATTGTTCGCAAGTACTGTATTGAATGTCTTGTCCAGTACAGCCTGCTTTTCTGGCGTTATTTCAAACCCGAGATGTTTGGTCATGTACCATTCTGGGAAAAGATTCAACTCCCTTAACAGAACCTCACGGTCATATTCAGGCAGAACCCCTGGACGGCTGACTGTCTGAATCTGGACCAGTGCATTCAATGCCGACCGATACAGTGTATCCGCATTGTTTTCATCGAGTTCAGACAGGTAGGTACGGTTACCCAGATCCGAAAGCAACAGGAAACCTTCTCCGATATTCTTTGCCAAGATTTCAGGCACAGAAACGCCACTCTCGCCGAACAGCTCATCAACCTGAACAAACGGTTCGATTTTCTCTTTGTCCGGCGGGGCATCCATTACAATATAGGAGTCTCGAGGAGAGTCCACACGAAAATATCTTCGGAAGCTTGCATCTGATGAAGCAGGACGGATTGATGCTGTGTCCAGATTGAATGACGCCAGACTTTCCAGCCATGGAACAAGTTGTGCCAAGCGGGAATCTGTGGAAATATTTGGTGCTGTTGTCGACATAGAAAACAATTCTTTACATTATCAGTTTAAACTTCTCATATAATAAGCGATTCCAGCTGATTTTTTGTGGTTATTACTTTTACGTTTTTTTCATGAGCCGTTTTTTTGTACCATTCAAGACAACTGTCTTATTCTCGCTGATTACAGCGCTGTCTGCTGCAGTTCCTGCATCTGCCATGCTGTCACAGCAGCAGAATGACAAAAAAGCAAAACCTGTTCATGTCGAAAACAAGAATGCACCGACCATCATCCGGGCAGAACAGATAACCGGCCGAAAATCCCGAGATATGTACATGGATTATGATGTCGAGATCGAGCGGGATCAGACCATCATCACGGGTGACCATGGTGTTCTTCACAACGAAGAAAATGACACCGACATGGTCGGCAATGTCTTTATCCAACGTTTTGGCGACCAGTTTTCCGCAGACCAAGGCAACTTCAATCTCGATACCCAAGAAGGCACGCTGAAACATGCCTACTACAAGCTGGAAGTCGGTAATCGCCAGGGACGTGCCGCCCGCATTGATTTGACAGGGAAAGACACGGCAGATCTCTTTGACAGCACGATAACGACATGTGAGGGATTGGATCCGGACTGGTATCTGAAGTCCAACAAGATGCATATCGATCAGAGCAAGGATATCGGCTATGCAACCAGTCCCGTCCTTTATTTCAAGGATGTTCCAATCTTAGGCGCCCCCGCCTTGACGTTTCCTGTCAATGGTGAAAGGAAGTCTGGTTTTCTTCCACCAACGATGGGCATCAATTCAACAAAGGGACTTGAAATCACAGCACCTTATTACGTGAATCTTGCTCCAAACTATGATTTGACTCTCTATCCGAATCTGATGACAAAACGCGGTCTACAGCTTGGCGCAGAGTACCGTTATCTTGGCGAAAATTATGCGGGGGACACCTACATTGAGTACCTGCCACACGACAAAGAAAATGGTCACAGACGTTATCTGTACGCGACACAACATCAGCAGAGATTTGCCGATGGATGGGGTATCAAATGGGACTACCGTGGTGCTTCCGATAACGATTACCCTGATGACTTCTCCATGTACCGTAATGCAGGGGCATTGAATACCATTTCATCGTTCAGAGACTGGGACGATGATGACCAGAAGCACAAACTACGTCGCTACGGACAAGTCAGCAAATCATTTTCCACGGAAAACTTTGGATCATGGCAGGCATCTTTGACCGCCTCTGGTTATCGGATTTTGCAGGACAGGGATTCTATCATTCGAAGAGACCATTCCCGTTTACCTCAATTGACACTTTCTGGCCATGATGACGATGTCAACGGCTTTGACTGGAATTTCCGGGCAGAGGCAACACGTTTCTGGCTCGATAACAGAGACCTTGATTATTATTGGGGTACTAAAAATTGGAAACAGTTGAGAGATCGCCGAAGACTGGGAAAATATGACTATAACCAATACAAACAGAACCGAGGTAATCGCTATGTCATTGAGCCCAGCGTTTCTTACCCAATCTATCATGCCGGTTGGTTCTTTGTTCCTAAGGCAAAAGTCAACTACACAAACTATAAGTTAGAAGATCTGGACAATACAAGAGTTCCAAATACATCGCTTACCAGAACACTTCCTACGCTGACACTTGATAGTGGCTTGATTTTTGAACGTGAGTCGGCAATGTTTGGTGAGGGAGGCATCCAGACACTGGAACCCCGTTTATTCTATGCATATACACCTTACAAGAATCAGGAAGAATTCCCGATTTTTGACTCAAGCCAGATGACCTTTGGCTATGCAAAACTCTTCTCCGCCAATCCTTATAGTGGCGGGGACCGCATTGCTGATCAGAACAGTTTAACTGCGGCACTTACAACCAAATTCCTTGAGGAAGATGGAACAGAAAGGTTACGTTTCACTGCTGGACAGAAGTTCAATTTCCAGCAGCAACGAGTCTATATGTATAGAACGTCTGAGGATAATTCCAGAGACTACTCAGACCTGCTCTTGCAGGCCAGCGGTCAGTTGACGAACGAATTTGAGTTTGACTCGAACCTGCAATATGGCTGGAACAGCAACAAAGTCAACAGCGGTAATGTAGCAATGCACTGGAAGCCTGGACCAATGAAAGCCCTGAATGCAGAATACCGCTATATGCGTGATGAAATTGATGGCATTACTGGAGAAGAAATCGACCAGACCATCATTTCAGGGCAATGGCCTATCAGTGACCGCTGGTATATCGTTGGACAGCACAACTTCTCTTTTGCGGATGACCGTACCATTGAAAGTATTCTTGGGCTTGAATACAACGCTGACTGTTGGGTATTGCGTTTAGTGGCACAGCATGAAGCAACATCTGCAGCTGACAGCAGCAATTCTTTCTATGTTCAGCTCGAATTGAAAGGCTTCGCCGCAATAGGCAATAACCCAGTTAAAGAAATCCAAGACAAGGTCACGGGCTATGATGCGTTGACCGAACGTTATCAGATAGATGATTCCTTCTAACAAGGACACCCTCATGCACTTAACAAAACAATCCATTTACCAGCATCCATTCATAAAATGGATGCTGGTTGTATTGGCATCTTTCTTCTGCCTGACTTCTGTGATGGCAAAACCATTACCCGTTGCAACGTCCACCAAAGTCCCTGCAACTGATGCAACACCAATAGAAACGCGTAAAGAAGCTCCAAAATCAGTTGTTGTCGACTCGATTATTGCGGTCGTCAATAAAGATGTCATTACTGCATCAGAATTGAAAAATCGGATTAAATTGGTCACAAAACAGTTGACTGCCAAGAACATTACCCTTCCACCGCCAGAAATCCTGCAGAAGCAGGTTCTTGAACGCATGATTATTGAAAGCGCTCAGGTACAGTTGGCCAAAGAGATGGGCATCAATGTCACCGATGTACAGTTGGATAAAACTATTTCCATGATTGCCGAAAAAGATGGCATGACAGTCAGTCAGATGCAGGCAGCAATGGAAAAGCGTGGGGAATCTTTTGACGAATTCCGTGAAGGTATCCGCCAAGAAATCACCATGGAACGTCTTCGGAATCATGAAGTTGCCAGCAAAATCCAGATCAACGACGCAGAGGTCGACAATCTGCTCGGCAATGACACAATGCAACCACAAGCCCCTCAGGAAATCCATCTTGGTCATATCCTGATCCGTGTCCCTGACAATGCATCAGCTGAACAGATTGCAGAAAAACGTGAAAGAGCTGAAAAGGTTCTCAAACTCCTGCAGTCCGGTGGTGATTTCCAACAGACTGCAACACAATTCTCGGACGCAGATGAAGGTATGAGTGGCGGTGATATCGGTTGGCGCAGCACTGACCGCCTGCCTCAGACATTTGCTGAAGCCTTGGCAAATGTTCCAACAGGCGGAATCACCAATATTATCAAAAGCGCAAACGGATTCCATATCCTGAAAGTCATTGAACGCAAAGAATCCAGCAACAACACATCCGCAAACACTGCTGCCACAGGCACCGCCGTACAGCAGGTCCATGCCCGCCATATCCTGATCAAGGTCAATCAGCTCGTATCTGCGAGTGAAGCGAAACATAAACTCGTTGAACTGAAGCAACGGATTATCAATAACACAGCGACCTTTGAGGAGCTGGCAAAAACTTTTTCAAATGACACCTCTGCGAACCGTGGTGGTGATTTAGGGTGGATTTATCCTGGCGATACCGTCCCAGAATTCGAAAAAGCGATGATGGCCCTGAACATCGGCGAAATCAGCGATCCTGTGGAAACACAGTTCGGTTTCCATCTGATTCAGGTGCTGGAAAAGAAAACCGATGACGTTTCCCAGGAACGCAAACGTGCAATCATCAAACAGAAACTGAGAGAACGTAAAATGGCGGAAGGCACTGAAGAATGGCTTCGGCAGCTGCGCGACCGTGTCTACGTTGAATACCGTCTCGACAATCAGCAGGAATAAGATGGCTAAACCAATTATCGCCATTACAACCGGCGAACCAGCTGGCATCGGACCTGAAATATCAATCCGTGGGGTGGTTGACTGCATGGACAGCATTCAGTCTGTCCTGATCGGCGACTATAATCAGCTTGCCAAGCTTGCAGATCAGATGGGATGTCGCAACGCCATACGCCGTTTATCTGCAGAGAACCTGACCAGAACAGAAATTGAAGCGCTTATCGGCCATATCATTATTGTTGATGCCCCTTTGGCCGTTTCGCCTATTCCGGGAACACTTGACACCCAAAATGGACCTGCAGTCCTTTCTTTCATGGATATTGCCATTGAAGGCACCCAGAACAACATCTTTGATGCCGTTGTCACGGCACCTGTCCAGAAAAGCACCATCAATGATGCTGGCATCGCCTTTACCGGACATACCGAATATTTTGCGGATAAGACACATACCAAGCGTGTCGTTATGATGCTGGCGGGAAAAATCCAGCAGAATGGACCATTGGCTGACAATATGCTGCGTGTGTCCCTCGCGACAACTCACCTCCCATTGAAAGATGTTTCTGATGCCATCACCATTGATGGATTGATGGAGACAGTTTCCATTATCCACCGTGATCTGCAGAAACGTTTTGGGCTGAAAAATCCCCGTATCCTCGTTGCAGGACTCAATCCACATGCAGGCGAAAATGGTTATCTTGGTACAGAAGAAATCCACGTTATTACCCCTGCAATCAAAATGCTTCAGCAGCAGGGCATTGATGTCACCGGTCCATATCCAGCTGACACCCTCTTCCAGCCACATTATCTGGAACATGCTGACTGTGTCCTGTCCATGTATCACGATCAGGGACTGCCTGTGCTCAAATACGCAACTTTTGGGCATGGCGTCAATGTCACACTAGGACTTCCTATCATCCGCACATCTGTTGACCATGGGACAGCGCTGGATATCGCAGAAAAAGGAATCGGCATCGCGAATGCAGGCAGTATGTCCATTGCTCTTCAGATTGCCGCAGAAATGGTCAGAAACTCAGCAAGAACAGCATGAAACATATCCCTAGAAAAAGATTTGGCCAGAACTTCCTGAAAGACCAATCGGTTTTAGATGATCTTGTCAGTGCCATTGCGCCGAAAAATGCAGATACCGTTGTTGAAATTGGTCCTGGCATGGGAGCAATGACCGAACGTCTGATGCCTTATCTGAGCGCCATGGATGTCGTTGAACTCGATAGAGACCTTGTCACATTCCTTCAGAAAAAGTTCAGCAATAAACCACTGACAATCCATCAGGGTGATGCTTTGGCATTTGATTTCAGCACAATCCAGAAATCGCCTGAGCAGAAAATCAGGGTGGTTGGCAATCTGCCATACAATATTTCCACTCCACTTCTGTTCCATCTGATGGATTTTGCCGATATCATCATTGACCAGCATTTCATGCTCCAGAAAGAAGTCGTCGAGCGCATGGTAGCAGAACACGGCTTCAAAGCTTACGGACGTCTCTCAATCATGCTTCAATGGCGCTATGACATCGATATGCTGTTCACTGTTTCACCAACAGCCTTTAATCCCGCCCCCAAAGTGGATTCTGCCATTGTACGGATGATTCCTAAGAAATCACCGCTTCCCTGCAATACCAAAGTATTATCCAAGGTGGTTACACAAGCCTTCTCTCAACGGAGAAAAATCATCCGTAATACTCTTGCACCATTATTCACTGAGGCGGAATTGGAAAACTACGGTATCGATCCATCAAAACGTCCTGAACAGCTTGAACTTGAACAGTTCATCCAGCTGTCCAATAAACTGGCAGAAACCGCATCAGACAAATTTTAAACCTGAATCCAATGAGTCTCTTGAGATAACAAAAAAGCCCTGAAAAATAATTTTCAGGGCTTTTTAACAGGTGTCTGGAAATTACATAATCTGGGTACCAATCCACCAACCAACGGCTGAAACAGTTGCCGAAGCAGGAATCGTCAACACCCAGGCCCAGACAATATTACCAGCAACCCCCCAACGAACGGCGGAAAGCCTTCTAGAAGCACCAATCCCCACAATCGCACCGGTAATGGTATGGGTAGTAGAAACCGGAATACCCAGTGCTGTTGCCATAAACAGCGTCAACGAACTGCCTGTTTCCGCACAGGCACCGCCAAAAGGCTTCACCTTGGTGATTTTCTGCCCCATGGTCTTCACGATACGCCATCCACCGAACAGCGTACCAAAACCAATCGCACCATAACAGGCGACAATCACCCAGACCGGCAGATGGTCACCCTCAGTAGCATATCCCGATGCCAGCAACAGCATCCAGATAAGCCCCATCGTCTTCTGGGCATCATTCCCCCCATGCCCCAGACTGTACAGGGAAGAAGTCACCAGCTGGATACGACGGAACCAGTGGTCAACGGTTCCTGGAGATCTGTGAACACAGATCCAGGAAATAATCACCATCATCAGATAACCGAAGACAAATCCAAGCAACGGGGAAATCACGATAAAAGCAACAACTTTCAGGATACCACCAGCCATCAGGGAACCCGCTCCGCTTTTCGCCAAAGCAGCCCCGATCAGTCCCCCAACCAGTGCATGTGACGATGAAGAGGGAATACCGTAATACCAGGTGACAATTGACCAGACAATGGCACCTGTCAACGCCCCAAAAACAATGTAATGGTCAACAATCGAGGCATCGACAATCCCTTTCCCGATGGTGGTTGCCACATGGAGATCAAACACAAAGATTGCAACCACATTCATGAAAGCGGCAACGGCCACGGCCACCTGAGGTTTCAGCACCCCAGTCGAGACAACGGTTGCAATTGCGTTGGCGGCATCATGAAACCCATTCATAAAATCAAACAGCAATGCCATGGCGACAATGATGATGATTACTGTAAGACCGACATGTAAAGTCTGCATGAAATCCTTCTTCTAAAAATATCCGGGTAATCCAGCCGCAGATTCAGGCATTCTCAATCACAATGCCTTCAATAATCTTTGCAACCTCTTCACAGATATCGCAAACATTTTCCAACAATTCGTACAATGCTTTCAGTTTAATCAGCGTACGGACATCCGGCTCTGTACGGAACAGATGGGACATCGCCTCATACATCACACGGTCGTTTTCACTTTCAAGCTCATCCACCTCTTCACAGAGAGACAGGATTTCCTCAGCATGTTTCATATTGCCAAGCATAGAAACACCCTTCTGAATCTTTTCACAGCTGATCATGACAAATTCAGCCAGTCTGAAAGCCTCCGGCGTAATGACTTCGATATTGTATAGGGATACCGCCTGAGCAGAATCCTCAATCAGATCAATGATGTCATCCATGCGGGAAATCAGGCGATGGATTTCATCACGATCCAATGGGGTAATGAAAGTCGTATGGAGTGCCTTGACCGTTGTATGGGTCACATCATCTGCCCGTTTTTCGATATTCTCGATAACATGCATCCGACGTTCAAAATTATCAGAAGAGTCTTTCATCAATTCAAGCAGTTCTACCGCCCCTTTGACACACAAGTCAGCATGCTGATTGAAAAGATCAAAGAATTTCGTCTCTTTTGGCATTAAATTTCCAAACATACCTTCACACCTTTTAATGTTTTCCTGCAAATCTGGACAGTTTCTTCCGGATAGGAAGACACGATTCACTCCTGCGGTCATCATCCGCCATATTCCAGACTGCCAGCATAGTTATCAAATTTTGTATATTGTCCAAGGAATGTCAGTCTCACCGTTCCAATTGGACCATTACGCTGTTTGCCGACAATAATTTCCGCCGTTCCCTTATCCTGTGTATCTGGATTGTAGACTTCATCACGATAGATAAACAGAATCAGGTCGGCATCCTGTTCAATCGCACCGGATTCACGCAGATCCGACATAACCGGCCGCTTGTTCGGCCGCTGTTCCAAAGAACGATTCAGCTGAGACAATGCAATGACAGGACAATTCAGCTCTTTTGCCAATGCTTTCAGGCCACGTGAGATTTCTGAAATTTCTGTCGCCCTGTTTTCACCCGCCCTGCTTGACGACATCAACTGCAGATAGTCGACAATAATCAATCCCAGCTGGCCGCACTGTCTCGCCAGACGACGGGCTCTTGCACGCAGTTCCATACTGCTCAGTGCGGGCGTCTCGTCAATGAAGAGCTGGGCATCATTCATCTTCTGCATGGCATAAGTCAGCTTAGGCCAGTCATTGTCATCCAGTTTCCCTGTACGCAGACGATGCTGGTCCAAACGTCCGACAGAACCCAACATACGGCTCGCCAACTGGGCACCACTCATTTCCATGGAAAACACACAAACCGGCAGTCCATACTCAATGGCAACATATTCACCGATGTTAATGGAAAAAGCCGTCTTCCCCATCGAAGGACGTCCTGCAACAATCACCAGGTCTCCCTCCTGGAGTCCAGAAGTCATCCGGTCCAGATCAATAAACCCAGTCGCAATCCCCGTGACATCATTTTCCGCATCACTGTTATAGAGCTCATCGATACGGTCGAGAATTCCCGGCAGGATATCCTTGACCTGCTGGAATCCCTGCGTACCCCGGCTGCTTTCCTCTGCAATCGCAAAGATATTGGTTTCCGCTTCATCGAGAATCTGCTTGACTTCCTTGCCTTTCGTCTCAAAAGCGTTTGCAGAGATTTCATCGGATACAGTAATGAGCTGACGCAGGATACTACGGTCCCGAACAAGCTGTGCGTAATGGCGGATATTGGCGGCAGAAGGAGTATTGCGGGCAAGCGAATTCAGATAATCAATGCCTCCCGCTTCATCCGCCTTGCCTGACATCTGAAGTGCATCAAAAACCGAGATGACATCGGCTGGTTTTGACTCTGCAATCAGTTGGGCAATGCAATGAAAAATGAGGCGGTGATCGAAACGGTAGAAATCTGACTCTTTCAGGAAATCACCGAGACGATCCCATGCTGAATTATCGAGAAACAGTCCCCCAAGAACTGACTGCTCCGCTTCAATCGAATGCGGAGGCAATCGGAGAGACTCAAGCTGTGCATCAGTCATCAACATATTTTACTTCCATCGCCTTCCCGATTATACCAAGGGAACCCACGTCTTTCAAATTAAGTATGCGTTTATTGCACATTTAAAGGAACATGAAACAACACGCTGCAATCACTGTTGGAACCAGTGCATTCAGGAACAGTCCAAGCGGGCTGATGGCCTTATTCTCAAAGGTATTCTGCAGGACTGAAAAACCGACCGGGTTCGGCGCATTTGCAATCACCGTCAGGCCACCACCGGTCACAGCACCGGCAACCAATGCATACTTGCTGACATCAGACAGATCCTCAACCAGAGACCCCAGATAGGTCAGCGCCGCATTGTCGGTAATCGCCGTCAGCAGGGTGGTCCCACCGAAAAGCACCGTGCTACCCATGCTCGACAGGATTGGCTCCAGCCACCATTTCTGCATCCCCCCAACGACAACCAATCCAGCCAGGAAGAACGCCACCAGCAGGCCCTCACGTAGCATCAATGGACTCTGATAGCGTCGATAGGCTTCAGTAAATCCAAGGAACAGCAGGAAGACCCCCACGAACACTGCTGGATGATGGCTGAACAGGACAACAAGCACCAACGCCATCAGATGAATCAACATGACAAC
>CAVJQJ010000142.1:0-2670 GCA_963651715.1 Anaerovoracaceae bacterium | reverse complement strand
CATCAATCCACTCATCATCTCCTATGGAGTCATTATCAAAATATTCTCCATATTTCAGAAGAAAGTCCAACCTCTTGTCTAGATTTTCTTCTTCGTTGGATTGGTTGCACACCTTAGCTCCTGGTCTTGGTACACAGTTTGCCTTGGCAGATGAAGTTTCTTGGGCAATAGCTCCCCAACATACTGAGCCAAATAAAAGTCCGGCCAATATTTTCTTCATCCAGCAATCCTTTCAGTCCGCCAAGACACTAATCCAGTACATTTCAAAATGTGCTGGATTTTTTTATTGTCAACGAAAACCGTATTAATCGGCATACAGTACGTCACACCGTATACTCTTTGTAGTGATCTTTAAAGAATTTTTCAGAAATCCGACTGACATCTCCTACCGTTTCAATCCTTTTTCCGAGATATTTCATCGGTTTATGGATATCTGGGACAGGATCGGCATGAACAACAGACAGGGAAAGGACGAGAATCAGAAGACATGGAACAAAGACGATGCGTTTCATCATAAACCTTATCTTGAATTTAAAATCTATGGAGTAAAACTGCTGTCGGATATGCTGCTACCGATGGATGCCAAGATAGCATATATATTTCAGGTATTTCAAGTTAGTCTATGATTTTCAAAGCTAATCTTCAGCTCTATTTTTCCAGACATTTTAAAACCGGTCAAAAATCTGATGGTATCTGTATATCTGGACGTTTACGGATTCTTCCACGACCAGATACATATCCAAAACTCAGGATCAGTTATCTTAGATTTTTCATTACAATTGTCAATCTGACAATAATTAAACACTTTCCAAGGAATGAAATATGGCTGAAAAGTTCAATCCGCAGAATCCGATTGAAATGGAAAACTTCATCAACAGTATCGCTGATGATGTGTTCCAGAAGATATCCATGGCCTCAGGAGATAATCTTGATGTGGTCCAGACAATGCTATGGCAGGTTGCCGAGGTGATGATCCATGCTGCCACATTGACGGCATTGGAACAAGGTGGCCCTGAACAGATGGACGCCAAAGTGGAAAGCATGAAGGATCGCATTGACCAGCAGATCCAACTATTCAAAAAACCATAAAGCCCCTTCCAATCAACGTTCCCAGGCTAACCAGTCTTTTCTGAGGTCAGACATACCTATTTCCCTGATATTCCGTTCTATTATTTTTTCTACCAAATTGACAGATTGCCACTATAAAAACTGAATCCACTCTTCACTAAAGGATGGTGGATTACTTATCTGCATAGCCATTAGACTCGTTTATGACAGTCGAAGGACTGTTATCCTATTTAAAGAAAAAGTAAGTGCTTATATGGACCTTAGCCCCATATGACGCTGGAAAGACAGCTTTAGCCCATTGTTGCCATCGGTGATAATGGGCTAATTCGTTTCAGGCCTCCAGCAAGCACCACCATGGACAATATTCCGCAGAATATTGTAAAGTCTCATCCCATCACCCCCATTGTCCCAAGCGCGGCTCTTTTGAAGGTTGGATGGTGACGGCAGCCACCTTGGACCATTTTCTTTATGCTAAAAATGACGTTGAAAAAGCTGTTTGCAGGCGGTCTTTTACTTGGACTGATGGGCTTTTCTTTTTCTTCTGCTCATGCAGAACAGTTAATCATGGTTGGTGGACAACGCGACCAGCATGGCTGTCTATCCCCAGCAGGGTATCAATGGAGCAACCTGCTGTCCCAATGTATCCGTATCTGGGAAACCGGTGAAAAGGTCGCAGATTCTGGCAATCCTGTTGAATGGGCTGGCAGCTATGCTGTCTTTTCGCAGGATGGAAATCAGGTTGAACTGTTTCTTGTCGATCAAAAGAAAGCTCCAATCCTTCAGAAACAGGGTGAAATATATACCAACATAGATTTCCGGCTTCAGCAACAGAACAATGGCTGGCAACTCATCCGCTTAGACCGCAAACACCAGAGTCACCAAAAATGAACCACCCTATCCCGTCTTCCATTACTGGCAACAGGCTGTGGTTTCACTTTATCGCATTGCTGACGGTTGCACTTTGGGGTGTGACGTTTGTCTCGACAAAAGTCCTGATACAGAATGAACTGCCGCCGATTGCAATCTTTCTCTACCGCTCTGTCATTGCGTGGATCTGCATGGGCATCATCGCGCCTAAGAAACTGTTCGCTGACAATCTGAAAGATGAACTTTGGATGGTTGCTTTGGGTTTCCTCGGTGGAACACTGTACTTCGTTGCTGAAAACAATGCCCTTAAGCTGACGCTGGTTTCCAATGTCTCGTTGATCGTCTGTATTGCTCCTCTGGTTACAGCTTTTCTCTCTATGATTTTCTTTCAAGATGAACGTCCTGGGAAACGGCTCTTCATCGGTTCAGCCATTGCTTTATGCGGGGTTGCATTAGTGGTCTTCAATGGTCAGTTCGTTTTCCAACTTTCACCATGGGGGGATCTGCTGACTGCCTTAGCATCGATTGCGTGGTCATTCTACTGTATTGTGCTGAAACATCTTGGTACGCGCTATTCATCAGCCTTCATCACCCGAAAAGTCTTTTTTTACGGTTGTATTACACTGATTCCATTTATCTTTTTTGATCCATGGACTGTCGATATCGAGGTCTTTTTCCGTCTACCCGTCTGGGGAAACCTGCTTTTTCTATCGGTGATTGCCTCAATGCTCTGTT
>CAVJQJ010000141.1:0-5293 GCA_963651715.1 Anaerovoracaceae bacterium | reverse complement strand
CGCCTGACCTGCACAGAACATCGTCCCTGCCACCGCCAAAGCGGTCAGTGTACGATTAAATCGACGTTGAACGTTTCCAAATACTTTCATTTAAACTGCGTACAGGTGGAATATCCTGCCAAACAATCATTCTCAAAAAAAAACCTTCCGATATCGTTGAACATGGCAACTACTATCAGAAGTCCCAATACACCAAGCCCTACAGCAGTTCCAATCCGCGATGCCTTTTCAGAAACAGAACTGCCTTTTATAACTTCCACAGCATAATACAGCAAAAGTCCACCGTCCAAAACAGGAATCGGCAGTAAATTCATGATACCGATGCTGATACTGATAAAAACAATAAAACTGAGGTAGGTCATCCATCCAGCACGGGCTGTTTTTCCTGCATAATCGGCAATAGTGACCGGACCTGTAATATTTTTAATTGAAATATCGCCAATGACCATCTGCCCAATTGACCTGACAGTGAGATAAGCTGTCTCAACGGTTTTTGAAATGCTTTCCACAAACGCGGCTGGAACACTGTATCGGGTATGCACCATCTCTGGTGCAATATCCATCCTCACACCTATTTTTCCAACTGGCAGTCCATGATCCATCTGACTGCTGACTGGAACAACCAGTGACAGCAGTCTTCCTCTCCGTTCAACCTGAAAAACAAGCTGCTTTCCTGGCGATTGACGGATGCGGTCTATCAGCGCCAGCGCATCGGCTATCGGCACGCCCTCAACAGAAACCACCTTGTCCTCCGGCCTGAGTCCTGCATGCCATGCTGCTCCTGTCTTATCCAATTCGCCCAAGACTGCAGGCGGACAGTTGGCCATCATACCGAGATCTTTCAGGAAATCTCCCTGGAGATCCTGCTCTTCCAGAGTTCTCACTGGAATCTCATGACATTTTTCCTGTCCCTCTCCAGTCCGCCAACAGATATCCACAGACGATTGGCGATCGATGACTGCCTGAGCAAAGGGCATCTTGACCTGATTCCAATGCTCAACCCGTTTTCCCGCCACAGATGTGATTGTTTCTCCTCCCCTAAGACCGCTCTGATACGCGACTGTTTCAGCCGGGACAGTCCTAATCTTGGCAACGGGATGAGGAATGCCATAAAGATACAGAGAAAACAGCAGGATAATGGCCAATACAAAATTAGCGGCAGGTCCCGCAATGGCAATAAACATCCTCTGCCATACATTCTTTGAGGTGAATTCGTACTGCATGGCCTCAGGGGGCAAACGACTCATGTCTTCTGTTCTGGCATCAAGCAGTCTGACATAGCCGCCAACAGGTATCAGGGAAAGCGCCCACTCTGTGCCATCTGGCCGGAACTTCCTGCGATAGAGTATCTTTCCCATGCCCAA
Source organism: Anaerovoracaceae bacterium (assembly GCA_963651715.1). GTDB lineage: Bacteria > Pseudomonadota > Gammaproteobacteria > Burkholderiales > Burkholderiaceae_D > Oxalobacter. The sequence goes on along the minus strand of CAVJQJ010000141.1, from coordinate 3,929 downwards.
GGAAAAACGAAGCACTTTGACATGACAGATTCTTGCCGCTGTGTAATGCCCCAGTTCATGGACAACAACGACGATGAAGATTGCAGGTATAAATGCCAGCAATGCAACAAGCAGATTCATGAAGCAATAAATCCTTCTGCCACACTTCGGGATTTTGCATCTTCCTGAAGGACACTTTCAATATCGGGCAAAGAATCGACGACGGTGACTTTTTCCAACGTCCGTTCAACAATTTCCTCGATTTTCCGGAAACCGATCCGTTTTTCCAGAAAAGCCTGCACTGCAACCTCATTTGCCGCATTGAGGACTGTCGGCGCAGAACCACCTGCCTTCAATGCTTCATAGGCCAGCCGTATCGCAGGAAACCGCTTGAAGTCAGGTGCCTCAAACTGCAGCATACCAATCGAGGTGAGGTCCAGCGCATTGACCCCTGATGAGATTCTTTCAGGATAAGCCAGAGCATGCGCAATCGGCATCCGCATATCAGGATTCCCCATCTGGGCAAGAACAGAACCATCTACATAAGACACCATTGAATGGATGACACTCTGCGGATGGACAACAACCTCTATCTGATCTGCAGGTATCCCGAACAGCCAATGTGCTTCAATGATTTCCAAGCCTTTATTCATCATGGTTGCAGAATCAACAGAAATCTTGCGACCCATGACCCATCTTGGATGAGCAACCGCTTCTTCTGGCGTAACATCATCAAGCGTATCCACCGCCCTATGGAGAAAAGGACCACCAGAGGCAGTCAACAGGATTTTTGAAATCCCCTGCTGTGGAATATTCTGCCGATATCCATTCGGCAGACATTGAAAGACCGCATTATGTTCACTGTCAATAGGCAACAGTGTCGCGCCATTCTGCAAGACTGCATCCATAAACAGATGTCCCGACATGACCAGAGACTCTTTGTTCGCCAACAGGATTTTTTTCCCGGACTGGGCCGCAGCAAGTGCAGGCGCTAAACCAGCCGCCCCAACAATCGCACACATGACCATATCGCATTCTGCAGATGATGCAGCCTGCTCAAGTGCCTGCTTTCCATACAGAATCCGGGTATTGATATTTTTCGCTCGAAGGTTGCGCTCCAGGACGGTGGCCGCTGCCGCTGTTCCAACCACTGCGATTTCAGGATGAAACCTTTCGCATTGGCGCTGAAGCTCGCTGACGCGGCTGTTCGCCGTCAATGCATAAACCTGATAACGGTCTTCATGTCTGGAAATCACATCCAATGTGGATTGACCGATTGATCCCGTCGAACCCAAGACGGTGATTTTCTGAAGCGCGACAGACATGATTTACAACCAAAGTCCCAGTAAAACAGCCAAAGGCAGCGTTGGAATGAGCGAATCAATGCGGTCAAGGACACCGCCATGCCCAGGCAACAGATTGCTGCTGTCTTTCATTTCTACACGGCGTTTAAGCTTGGATTCCATCAAATCACCAATAATACTCAGTGCCACCAGAACAATAAGGCTGACAATCATACCCAACCACCCATACCGGCTATAGACGGAAACAGCAATGTTTTCCTGAGATGGGGAAATCCATACGGTGATGATGCCCGCCGCCAACACTGCGACAGCGCCTCCCACAACACCTTCCCATGTTTTGCCGGGTGAAATGGACGGCGCCAGTTTATGCCTGCCAAACGCACGCCCTGCAAAATAGGCCCCAATATCTGCCAGCCAGATGATGACAAAAATGGAAAGCAGGAACCATGCAGATTTACGGTAAAGCACAAGCACTGCCACGATGCTGCAGAAAACGGACAGCCAATAAAGCCATTGGCAAACCATATTGAATGGTGTGCCTAATGCCGGCATACGGCTGAATAACGCAGGAATAAGAAACACGCCCCAAATCACACAGCCAATCATGGCAAACCAGATATATTCACGGACAGAAAGGAATGCCACAGCAGCCGCAAAGACAATACATGAGACAACACCCGTGATGATCGGATGGGTGTTCTTGAAAAGCCGCGCATTTTCCCAGGATGCTGCGCCAAAGAAAACAAGCAGGAGCAGACTGAACAGCACATTACTGCCACTCCAGAGCACCAGAAACAGGACCGTTGCCAGACAGATTGCCGTTATTACGCGCTGCTTCAGCATGACTTCACCAATTGTTCACTTGTCTGACCAAATCTTCTTTCACGGGATTGGAAATAGGCGATTGCCTTTTCCAATTCTGTCCTGCTGAAATCAGGCCAGTATATGTCAGTAAAATAGAGCTCTGTATAGGCAAGCTGCCAGAGCATAAAATTTGAGATTCTTTTTTCTCCGCCCGTCCGGATAAAAAGATCAGGATCGGGGGCGTAGGAAAGAGCAAGATTTGATGCCAGCAATTCCTTGGTCATATCTTCAGGCTTGATTCCTGAAAGCGTCATACGCCTTGCCGCCTGAAGGATATCCCATTGTCCACCATAGTTGGCACAGACCGTAAAGGTCATCGCTGTGTTGCCGGCGGTCAGTTGTTCCACTTCGCTGACCGCACGACGGAGTTCTTCATTGAAGCCGCTTAAATCACCAATAACCTTTAAACGGATATTGTTCCTATGCAGTCTTGCAGCCTCTTTCCGGACGGTATTCAGGAAAAGTCCCATCAGAAAACCGACCTCTTCACTTGGACGTTTCCAATTTTCGGAACTAAAAGCAAATACCGTCAGATAGGGAACATGCCAATCCAAGCATGCCTCAATTGTTCGACGGACAGCTTCAACACCTTTTGCATGACCTGCAACACGGGGAAGAAACCGCTTCTTCGCCCAGCGACCATTACCATCCATGATGATGGCAATGTGCTGCGGAACAAGCGGATTTGATGGAGATGGAGATGGAAATGAATCAGTATTCACGGATATTTCTAGCGAACCAGCTCCGTTAAACAGTCATCACTTCTTTTTCTTTTTCGACCAGCAGTTTATCAATCTGCTGAACATATTTATCGGTCAGTTTCTGGACATCATCCTGAGCACGACGTTCATCATCCTCAGAACATTCTTTTTCCTTGACCATCTTTTTCAAGATTTCGTTGGCTTCACGACGGATATTACGGACAGCAATCTTGGCATCCTCACCTTCGTTCTTGACCAATTTGACCATTTCTTTACGGCGTTCTTCTGACAGAGGAGGCATCGGAACGCGGATGATATCACCGACAGATGATGGATTCAGCCCCAGATCGGAATCGCGGATGGCTTTTTCAACAACACTGACCATCTTTTTTTCCCAAGGTTGGACAGAAATTGTTCTTCCGTCAATCAATGTAATGTTGGCAACCTGATTGATCGGTGTTGGATTGCCATAATAATCGACCTGAACGTAATCCAGAATCCCTGTATTTGCACGACCGGTCCTCACCTTGGACAAATCAGTTTTCAGAGAATCCACTGATTTTGTCATCTTGGTTTCGGCATTTTTTTTCACATCGGAAATATTCATCTGTAATCTTTCTGCGGAATTGACTGTACAAGATTCGGCATTATACCGATTCAATATCAGACGTGGACAAGTGTCCCTTCATCTTCTCCCATCAATACACGTTTCAACGCCCCCTGCTTGAGGATTGAGAAAACCTTGATTGGCAGTTTCTGGTCACGGCACAGGGCAAATGCCGCCGCATCCATGACCTCGAGATGCTTCTCGATTGCTTCATCAAAAGTAATATTGCTGTAACGTGTCGCTGTTGGATCTTTCATTGGATCAGCTGTATAGACACCATCAACCTTGGTTGCCTTCAAAACCAGCTCTGCCCCAATTTCTGCACCACGGAGTGCTGCTGCTGTATCTGTTGTAAAGAATGGATTCCCTGTACCCGCTGCAAAAACAACCACCTTGCCTTCTTCGAGGTACTGCAATGCCTTAGGCCTTACATAAGATTCAACGACCTGTTCAATACCGATTGCAGACATGACA
>CAVJQJ010000140.1:0-2069 GCA_963651715.1 Anaerovoracaceae bacterium | reverse complement strand
GATCGCATTGGACCGCATGCTCCAGCGCAATGACACCCAGCAGACACGCCTTAAGGAACTGGTGGCGATGATGAAGCCCGATCTGGAAGACATCGACAGTCTCCGGATTGAAGGGTTTGACATCAGCCATACGCAGGGTGAGGCGACACAGGCATCCTGCGTGGTCTTCCATCATGGTGCGATGCAGAACAGTGAGTACCGGCGCTACAACATCACCGATGTGACCCCGGGTGATGACTATGGTGCGATGAAACAGGTGCTGACCCGGCGCTATGGCAAGCTGGTCGGTCAGGAAGACCTGATGCCCGATATCGTGCTGGTCGATGGCGGTCCCGGTCAGGTGGCGATGGCGGTCGAGGTCTTTTCTGGGCTGGGACATGACTTGAGCCGTATTGTCGGTGTCGCGAAAGGTGAGGGGCGCAGGGTCGGTCTGGAGACGCTGATCTATGCCGATGGCAGGGATCCTCAGGAACTGGGCAAGGATTCCGGTGTCCTGATGCTCATTGCCCAGATCCGTGACGAAGCGCACCGGTTTGCCATCACCGGTATGCGGGCGAAGCGCGACAAGAAACGCCGGACATCACGTCTGGAAGAAATTGAAAGGGTCGGAGCCAAGCGGCGGCAGAAACTGCTCGCACGTTTTGGCAGTATCCGAGGGATTGCCGATGCCTCAGTGGAAGACCTTGCGACGGTGGATGGTATTTCTGCCAAACTTGCACAATTGATATACAATCAATTACATTGAGGTCACGTGCGAAAAGATTCTTCTGCACAGTTGGGCGAAGTGCATTAGAATAACGACTGTTTTTCAGGCACAGATTTTTCGAGTATGCAAACAATGAGCGAAATCCGCCGTAAGAACCGGTCAATCCCATTCAACCTGCCCATTTTCCTGACATGGATGCGGGTGGCTTTGGTTCCTCTGATGGTATTGATGTTCTACCTGCCAGACAGCTGGCTCACCCTGGAGCGGCGGTCATTCTATGCGGGCTGGCTTTTCATCGCTGCCGCTGTGACAGACGGTTTTGATGGCTGGCTCGCACGCAAGTGGAACCAGACAACGGCTTTCGGGGCGTTTCTTGACCCTGTCGCCGACAAACTGATTGTCTGCGGTTCCCTGATCATCATGGTGCAGTTTGACCGTGTCGACGCCGTGATTGCCTTTGTGATCATCGGGCGCGAAATCACCATCTCCGCACTGCGCGAGTGGATGGCGAAACTCGGTGCCGCCAAATCGGTGGCGGTCAATTCGCTGGGTAAGATCAAGACCATCTGCCAGATGGTTGCAATTCCGATGCTGTTGTATTATCATCCATGGCTCGGATTTGATTTGGTTACCATTGGTACCTGGCTTATCTGGCTGGCAGCAATTATGACCATCATTTCCATGTTGTCGTATTTATACAGCGCATGGCAGATGATGAGAGCAGGATAATTCGAAAAAGCTCAAAAAACTGCTTGACAGAAAATTCCAGCAAGTTATAATAATCATCTCTAGTGCGGGAATAGCTCAGTTGGTAGAGCGCAACCTTGCCAAGGTTGAGGTCGAGGGTTCGAGACCCTTTTCCCGCTCCATTCCTTTCATGACATCCGGTTCTTTTTTTTTCAGTATGTCCAGAGGCAGGATAGCAAAGTGGTTATGCAGCGGCCTGCAAAGCCGTAGACATCGGTTCGATTCCGTTTCCTGCCTCCATTTCTTCATTTTTCAGCATTCGTTAAGGTCTTTTTTGCCTTAAAAATCATTGATTTTCCTATAGATAGCGTTTTTAGACGTTCTTTTTGGTCTTGCTGTATCCGCAAATAATGGGTACCTTTATGGGTACCTGCTCATTTGGGTACCTATTGACGGGTACCCATTCATAAGAAAAATCCTCATCTATGGCAAAAACAACAAAACCTCTTACCAACACACAGGTTGAAAAAGCGAAAACAAAACCTGAAGAAAAGTTGCTAACACTTTTTGATGGAGGCGGTCTTTATCTGGAAGTGAAACCATCTGGAGTAAAAACATGGCGTATGAAATGCAAAGTAGGTGCGAAAGCAGTCAAATTGACCTTTGGTCCCTATCC
>CAVJQJ010000139.1:0-2851 GCA_963651715.1 Anaerovoracaceae bacterium | reverse complement strand
GTAGACATCAGAGACCCGGGTATCGATATTGATGATGGAGGAAATGGAATTCAGCCGGTACTCGCGGGGATTTTCCTCATAATTGATGTACGTCTGTGGAATATCAGCATTCTTCCAGAACTGGCTGCACAGGATTTCCAGTGGAGAATTGTCGTCCACCACCTTGTTCAGGCGGAAAATCCCGGAATCCAGGCCTTTCCAGTCCAGCAGGCGGGTCAGCCAGCGGGGCGTGATCGCCTGATACTGGGCGGTGGTTTTTTCAACGTTCGCTAATTGATACGCCGCCTTTTCACCCAACGCATTCAATACATTGTCATCTGCCATGTTTGCTTTCTTTTAATTAATTCAAAATTGTCAAATACTGCTGAAAACGGTACAGTTGATTAATAGAGCGGAATACTTGGATACACATCCTTGGCCCAGCCATTGATCCCGCCTTTCAGACTGATCAACCGCCCCTCGAATCCTGAGCGGATCAGCTCTTCGATAATATACAGGCAACGGTAACAGGGACCATGCTTGGCATAGAAGACACTGGCAAGTCCCTCAAACTGGAAGATCGAGCCATAGACCTCCGGTTTACCCAGCATGACACAGGCATCGTTGATCAGGTAACGTGTCTGGAAATTGTCAGTGCCATCGACAATGACATCCCAGTCTGCCAGAATATCCAGTGCATTCTCACTGGTCAGCCCGATGTTGTAGACCGTGACATCGGCATCGGGATTGATGCCCCGGATGCGGTCTCTGGCGGAAGCTGTCTTGGGACGGCCGATATCGCGTGTCGTATGGACAATCTGCCGCTGAAGATTCGATTCCTCGACCTCATCGAAATCGACCACCCCGAGATGGCCGACCCCTGCCGCAGCGAGATACAGGACAACAGGCAAACCCAATGCGCCACTGCCGATGATCAGGACCCGTGCGGCTTTCAGCTTTTTCTGCCCCTCGATACCGACCTGGGGCAGAATCAGATGACGGCTGTAACGCTGGATATCCTTATCCGTCAGCTCTGGCAGGGTCTTGTCGTCAATCACACTGCCATCGAAAATTCCCGCTGCTGCTTCAGGCATCTTTACCCCCTGCAATCGCGGGAATCAGGGAAACGTCATCACCATCTTTCAGGACCGTTTCCAGCCCATCAAGTCCCTTGATGTTTTCTTCACCGACAAATACATTGATGAAACGTTTCAGTTTCCCGTCGTCTGCATAAAGATAGTCACTGATACCGGGATACAGCTTGACGAGCTGCTGGATGGCATCGCCGACTGTCGCAGCGCCATCAACCTCGATCCGCGATTTTCTTTGGGTAAAAGCGCGGAGCGCTGTCGGAATGAATATAGAAATTGACATGGTTTTTCCTTCTTTTCAATCTGCTTTGACCACCAGTTCTTCGGACTCGAACTGGAAGTCGTTATTTAATTCCCAGGTAGTGAAGACACCGGCCTTGCCCTGATCCACCGCCACAATGATGTAGGAGTAGAACAGGAAAGCATGAGAACGGTCATATTCACTGGGACGCGATGGATGGTCGGGATGGGAATGGTAGAAACCGACCACTTCCACCCCCCGTGAGACAACTGTTTTTTCCGCTTTCAGCAGTTCTTCTGCCTTGATCTCAAAACGGTGATACTGCTCCTCATTCTCGCGGGAATTATTGACAGGTATCAGCTCCTTCAGGATTTTGGTACCATCTGCCTGCACTTCGCCCAGCAGGATGCCGCAGCACTCATTGGGATATGTCTGCTCACCGTGAGCATTGATGGCCTGTTGATGTGATGCTGTAATCTCAAGCATTTGATGCCCCCCATAAGTCTGTCGACAGGTAACGGAAGCCGTTGTCACATAAGATGGTGACCACGACATCATCTGTACCCAGTTTTTCTGCATATTTCAGCGCGCCGGCCACGTTGGCGCCACTGCTGATGCCAACGAACAGCCCAGCCTTTTTCGCCAGCTCATTCGCGGTACCATACGCTTCATCGGTACTGACTGGAATGACATCATCGATCAGGGATGGATCATAGATACCGGAGGGAATCGTACTGGCCATATGCTTTGTCCCTTCAATGCCATGCATCGGTGAGTCAGGTTGGACAGCAGCAATCCGGATGGCGGGATTTTCCTGCTTCAGCCGTCTGGCGACCCCCATCAAGGTGCCGGAAGTTCCGGTACTGGCGATGAAATGGGTCACCTTGCCTTGGGTCTGCTCAAAGATCTCACGTCCCGTACCATTGAAATGGGCCTGCCAGTTGGCGGGATTGTTGTACTGGTCTGGATAGAAATAACGGTCAGGATGTTTTTCATATTCAGCAACAGCGGCAAGATAAGCGCCGTCAGCCCCCTCGAGTGGATCGGTTTCAACAATCTCGGCACCCAATGCCAGCATGATCTGCTTACGCTCAGCACTCGCATTGGCGGGCAGGAAAAGCTTGACCCGGAATCCCAGAGAAGCGCCCAGCATGGCATACGAAATCCCCGTATTGCCACTGGTGGCATCCAGAATGGTCTTGCCTGGCGTCAGTTTCCCACGGGTAATACCGTCCTGAATCATCGCCGCCACCGCACGGTCCTTGACTGAACCACTGACATTCATGAATTCTGCCTTCGCAAGAATCTTAGGCTGTTTCGATGAGGTCATCCCGTCAAGCGACAGAAGTGGTGTGTAACCGACAGTCTGTATGATATTCATTCCCTTCACCTATATTACCCAGTTTACCTAGTGTTTTTATAGGAATTTATCTTACAGTCTATTTTTTTAGGAATTTAACGGATGTCTTAAAAATATGACATCTCAAAAGCTACCCACCGGCATAGCCGGTGGTTCTTCATATCGCCTGTAAGGCTCTGT
>CAVJQJ010000138.1:0-15307 GCA_963651715.1 Anaerovoracaceae bacterium | reverse complement strand
GCCGTCCAATGGACGGCTTTCTGCATTTAAAGGGGGTATTGTTTATTTATTTCAGCAGCATGGATTTCGCGACAGGTTCAGACCAGATGAAGCCCTGGTCGTTCTTGGTTGGATCGAATTTGTCGCGACGCATATCCATGCCCCAGCCACCACGGCCGGAGGATGTTTCTGCCCAGCCGGTCAGGCTGATGGCGACAGGCAGCTTGACTTTGGTTGCCTTAGGGTCTTTCAGCTGTTCATAGCCTTTGACGGCGACCTGTTCAAGGATACGCTGTGCTGGTGGGGAGCAGTCTTCACGCAGGTAGTCACGGGCTTTAGGGGTGGCCAGGACTTTCTGCCAGTCTGTTTCACCCGGTGCGGTGCGGTGCAGGCCTTTGAAGAACTGGTAGGCACCGGTCTGTTCGTCATTGAAGCGGATTTCAAATTCGTACTGGGCGATGTAGCTCCAGATCCCAGGCAGGGAATCCGTCTTCTTGTAGGCATTGACTTTGACCCATTTACACTGATACGCCTTGCTGAGCAGTTCAGTCATATCATCATCGTTTGGTCTTGCGCAGCCTGTCATGGAGATGGCGACAGGGGCGAGGCAGAGGCATAGGAGTGCTGATCGGTATTTCTTGAAATTCATGGGTCGTGTCTGTCTGACCAATGGGTCGGACCTGTTAAATTGAAAAACCGTTCCATTTTACTGAAAAAAATCTTCAAGAAACAGGGAATCAGCAGGGAGGATGATTATCGGTGACTGTTTTTTGCATCATCCCCTGCTGAATCGGGGGGTCAGACGCCCCACATGATGTCTTTTTCTTCGCGGATGGCGGCTTTGAGCATCTGAAGGAGTGGGTAGCTCCGGACGGCAAAACTGATGCGTGGTCCGTCGTCTTTCTCATGGTCTTCCGCTTTGTTGATGGCGTTCTGTTCGGCCTGCTGCTGTTTCAGCCTGACCTGTTCGAGGGCGGTCATTTTTTCCAGTTCTTTGTTCTTTGCGACCAGCGCTTCGATTTTCTGTGCGGCGGCTGGTGCTTCAGCTGCAGTGATGACACCTCTTTTCACATCCTTGCCCAACAGGTTCAGAATCGGTTTTGCATCTTTTTCCATCATTGTGATGCTGGCTGCCGCACGGCATTTGAATACAGTCACTGCCATTCTTTTCTCCTTTTCATTCAATATTCTTTCAGAGCTCTCCGATATTGGATGGCTTCTGCGATGTGCTGCGGGGTGATCTGCGGAGATTCCGCCAAATCGGCAATGGTCCGGGCTATCCTGAGTACCCGATGGTATGCCCTCGCAGACCACATGAAGCGGGTCATTGCTGCTTTCAGCAGGGTTTCACCGGTCTTATCTGGCCTGCACAGCCGGTCAATCTCGCCGGTGGTGAGCAGGTTATTCGGTTTTCCCTGTCTCTTTATTTGAATACAGTAAGCTTTTTCGACTCTTTGGGCAATAGTTTTCGAGGGTTCACCATCTGATTGCTGCGCCAGTTCTTCCTGGGTGAGTGAGCTGATCTGAATCTGGATATCGATGCGGTTCAGCAACGGTCCTGAGAGTCTGCGCCGGTATCGGGCGATAGTGTCCGGTGTGCAATGGCATTTGCCCGATGGATGTCCCTGCCAGCCGCAAGGGCATGGGTTTATGGCGGCAATGAGTTGGAACTGGGCCGGGAATTCTGCCTGACGGGCTGCTCGCGAGATGACGATGTGACCGGATTCCAGCGGTTCACGCAGGACCTCGAGGACGTGACGGTCAAATTCGGGCAGTTCATCGAGGAAGAGAACGCCATGATGCGCCAGTGATATTTCACCTGGGCGGGGATTGCCGCTACCACCGATCAATGCAACGCCTGATGCAGTATGGTGGGGTGACCGGAATGGCCGGACTTTCCAGCGTTCCGGTGAAAATCTGCTGTTCAGGGACTGGACTGCCGCTGATTCGATAGCTTCCTGTTCGGTCATCGGTGGCAGGATGCCTGGAAAGCGGGAGGCGAGCATGGTTTTGCCTGTTCCAGGAGGACCGCTCATGAGGACACTGTGTCTTCCGGCTGCTGCAATCTCCAGTGCCCGTTTTGCTTTCAGCTGTCCTTTGACTTCGCTGAAGTCCGGGTAATGTGGCATGTGTGGTGATGCCTTGGGCTGATAGGGCTGGAGCATCGGTGTGGATGAGGGGGTGTTCAGGTGGGCACAAATATCGAGCAGTGTCTGGGTTGGCAGGATGGTGAGTTCTTTGACGAAAGCGGCCTCATCGGCATTGGCGGCTGGCAGGACGAAGGCTCTGGGCTCCTGACCAGACTGGTGGATGGCCCATGCCATCGTCAGTGCACCTTTGATGGGCCGGAGCTCTCCAGAGAGCGAGAGTTCGCCTGCGAATTCAAACTGATCGAGCCGATCTGACTGGATCTGTTGGGATGCGGCCAGGATGCCGAGTGCGATTGGCAGGTCGAAACGTCCGGATTCTTTCGGCAAGTCTGCTGGTGCCAGATTGACGGTGATGCGTCTGGCCGGCATCTCAAAGTTGGCATTCTGAATGGCGGCCCGGACACGGTCTTTGGCTTCTTTGGCTTCTTTGACTTCGGTGTCTGGGAGACCGACAATCGTGAAAGCGGGAAGGCCGTTTGCGATGTGGACTTCAACGGTGACTTCCGGGGCGTCCATGCCTGCCAGTGTCCGGCTTTTCAGAATGGCAAGACTCATTTTCCTGCGTCCGTCTGCTGATAGGCTGCGAGTTTCGCTTCCAGTTCTGCGATGCGTTTCTCCAGTGATACGACGGTTGCGCTCAATCTGTTGAGGGTGAGTTTCTGGACTTCAAAATCTTCTGCGGTGACGACATCCAGCTTTGCGACTGCCTGGGTCAGCATGGCACGGAAATTCTGCTCCATGTCTTTCAACGGTGAGTTCTCAATCAACGGACCGATGGTTGCCTGAAGGTTGTCCAGAATGTTCTTGTTCATTTTTTGTCCTTTGATGGTTAATCTGGCACAGGATATCTTGCCTTAGCGGTTATTTTATCAGCTGTTTCCGGCACGGGGGATTGCTGTTGTATGCCGATGCGTTCTGCTGATTTTTGATAAAATCATAGACATAGATTAAGAATATCAATGGGTTTGAATGTGTGGGAGTATGAAATGAAACCGAAGCTGACGACGGTCATGGATGAGCCGATGCTTGAGCTGGAGAAGACGCTGATCAGTTCTTCGTCCACGGTGGAGCGTTGGTTCAGGATGGAGTGGCAGGACCATACCCCGCCTTTTTACTGTTCGGTGGATCTGCGGAATGCCGGATTCAAGCTGGCGCCGGTTGATACCAATCTGTTCCCGGGCGGGTTCAACAATCTGTCGCCTGATATGCTGCCGCTGGCGGTTCAGGCGGCGATGTCTGCGATTGAGAAATACTGTCCTGCCGCCAAGAATCTGCTGCTGATCCCGGAAAGCCATACGCGCAATCTCTATTACCTCCAGTCGGTTGTCCGTTTACGTGAGATCCTTCAGCTGACGGGGTTGGATGTCCGTTTCGGGATGCTGTCTCCAGAGATTACCGCACCGACACCGATGACACTGCCGGATGGCAAGACGATTGTGCTGGAGCCTGTAAAACGGATCAATAACGGCCGTCGTGTCGGTATCAGTGATTTCAATCCCTGTACGGTGCTGCTGAACAATGACCTGAGTGCTGGCACTCCGGATGTGCTGCGTGAGGTGTATGAGCAGAGCCTGTTCCCACCACTGCATGCTGGGTGGATGGTGCGGCGGAAGAGCAATCATTTTGCGGCGTATGATGAGGTTTCAAGACGGTTTGCCCGGACGCTTGGACTGGATCCGTGGCTGCTGAATCCGTATTTTGCCCATTGCGGTGATGTGAATTTCTCAGAGGGGGAAGGCAAGGAATGTCTGGCAGCGCAGGTCCATGCTGTTCTGACCAAGACCCGACGCAAGTACCGTGAATACGGTATCAAGGAGAAACCGTTTGTCATCATCAAGGCGGATGCCGGGACTTATGGGATGGGAATCATGACGGTGACGGATGCCAAAGAGGTGAGTGACCTGAACCGGAAACAGCGTAACAAGATGTCGGTCATCAAGGATGGACAGCCTGTCCGTGATGTCCTGATCCAGGAAGGTGTCCATTCTCTTGAACGGGTCAATGATGGCGTTGCAGAGCCGGTTGTCTATATGATTGACCGTTATGTGATCGGTGGTTTCTACCGTGTGAATGAACGTCGGGATATCAATGAGAACCTGAATGCGCCAGGTGCCCAGTTTGTGCCATCGCCTTTCTCCCAGCAGCATACGCTGCCTGACCTGTCTGCGGCGCCGGGTACTTCCAAACCGAACCGTTATTACATGTATGGTGTGGTTGCCCGTCTGGCGGCATTGGCGGCGGCAGTGGAATTGGAAAAGACCGATCCCGATATGATGTGACAGGAGTGTGATGATGAAGATGGCGTTTTTTGCAGATTCCCTGCAGTCTTTCAATATCAAGAAAGATTCCACGATGGCGATGATGGTGGAAGCCGCATCGCGTGGGTGGGATATCTATGCTTTCTGTGAACAGGATATTGTGCTGGTCGAGGGGCGGGTGATTGTCCTGTGTGACCATATCCAATTGTCAGGCAAGTTTGATGCGGACTGGTATTTGGTGATTGGGTCTGGTGAGATGCTGCTGGCTGATTTTGATGCCATTGTTGTCCGCAAGGATCCGCCATTTGACATCCATTATGTGACGGCTCTCTGGCTGCTGTCGCTGGCAGAAAAGCAGGGGGCAAGGGTTTTCAATACGGCAGACAGTCTGCTGACGCATAACGAGAAGCTGACGGTGGGACAGTTTCCGCAGTTTGTGAAGCCAACACTGGTGACTGCTGATGCAGAAAGGATCCGGCAGTTCCATAAACAGTATCAGGATGTGATCCTGAAGCCGCTGATCGGCATGGGGGGAATGGGCATTTTCCGTGTGCAGGCGGATGGCCTGAATCTGGGGACAATCATTGAGACGCTGACAGACAATGGCCGCCAACCGCTGATGGCACAGGCTTATATCCCTGAGATTACCGGTGGTGACAAGCGGGTGCTGCTGATCAATGGCAAGGTGGTGCCGTTTTCACTGGCGCGTATCCCGAAGATCGGTGAGATCCGTGGCAATCTGGCTGCGGGGGGAATCGGCAGGGCTCAGCCACTGTCATCACGTGACATGGAGATTGCAGAAACGCTGGCACCGGTGCTTGCCGCCAGAGGGCTTTTCCTGGTCGGCCTGGATATCATCGGGGATTGGCTGACCGAGGTGAATGTGACCAGTCCAACCTGTTTCCGTGAGATTACGGACCAGACGGGATTCAATGTGGCAGGGTTGTTCATTGATGAACTGGAAAAAACACTTTCCCAGCATTGAATAGATTGATTAGAATTGACTTTTCAGTGTCTGTTTCATAGGACATCTGACGGTTTTTCGGGACGGATTGAGCGATATGATTGGCATACTTCTTCTGATGCATGAGCCTCTGGCCGGTGCGTTCAAGGCGACGGTCAAGCATCTTTTTGGCAATACCCAGGAGCAGTTCGAGGCGATTGATGTCCAGGCAGATCAGGATCTGACTGAGATTGAGGGCCTGGCGCGTGATGCGATTGCCCGTCTGGATGATGGTGCCGGGGTATTGGTGTTGACGGATATCCTGGGGGGGACGCCTGCAAACTGCTGTGCCCAGCTGAAGATGGATACGTCATTGGTCCAGGTTCTGACGGGTGTCAGCCTGCCGATGCTGCTGCGTGTCCTGACTTACCGTACGACGGACCTTGAGACGATGATTGCCAAGGCGCTGTCCGGGGGTAAGAACGGTGCTGTCCGGATTGAACCCGAGCAGTGTTGATGCAGATGTGAATATGACTCTGGCGCTCATGGCGGATGAGTGACGATACAACGACAAGAAAAATGGTTAAGACAGAACTTGAAATCATCAATAAGCTGGGGCTGCATGCCCGGGCTTCTGCAAAACTGACCCAGCTGGCATCAAAATTCAACTGTGATGTCTGGCTGACCTACCGGAACCAGCGCATCAATGCGAAATCCATTATGGGGGTGATGATGCTGGCGGCAGGCAAAGGTTCAATCGTGCTGCTGGAGACAGACGGTCCAGACGAGGAGGTCTGCATGGAGTCTTTGACGGGGTTGGTCAACAGCCGTTTCGGTGAATCGGAGTAGTTCCGCTATGCAGTCTTCGAGCAAGATGGCGTCTTTCTCGTTATTCGGTCTTTCCGTTTCCCAAGGGATTGCTATTGGTCGTGCCCATGTCATTGCCCATGCAGTGATGGATGCACAGCATTATCTTGTCGCCGAGGAAAAGATCGAGGCGGAAGTTGAACGGCTGGATCTGGCGCTGAAGTCGGTCAGCGCGGAGCTGGTGTCGTTCAGTGAGAATCTGCCAGAGGATGCTCCAGTTGAGCTGAGTGTCTTGATGGATGTCCATGCGATGCTGCTGTCGGACAATGAGATTGCCAAGGAGACATTCAATATCATCCGGACAAGGCGGTATAACGCTGAATGGGCGTTGATGACCAAGGTTGAGGATCTTTCTGCCCGTTTTGACAGCATTCCCGATCCTTATCTGCGTGAACGCAAGGCTGATATCCAGCAGCTCGGTGAGCGTGTGCTCAAGGTGCTGACGGGCACGCAGACGAAGATGCCTGTCACTGGAGATGGCGATCAGGTCGATATGATTGTCGTCGCCTATGACATCTCACCTGCCGATATGATCCAGTTCCGCGACAGTATGTTCAGCGGGTTTGTCTCTGAGATCGGTGGCCGGAATTCCCATGCGGCGATTGTCGCGCGCAGTGTGGATACTCCCGCAGTATTCGGGTTATCCGGTGCGCTGTCGTTGATCCGTCAGGATGACTGGCTGATTGTCGATGCGGATGCCGGTGTTGTGATTGTGAATCCAACCCAGCTGGTGCTGGAGCAGTACCGGAGTAAACAGTCTGCCCAACAGAAGCTGAAGCGGAAGCTGAACCGCCTGAAGAAGGTGGCGTCTGTTACGCAGGACGGGACAGCCATTGAACTGATGGCGAATATCGAGTTTTCCGATGACTGCCGCGGTGTCATGGACCAGAATGGGATGGGGGTCGGGCTGTTCCGCTCGGAATTCCTTTTCATGGGACGTGGTGAGGGTGTCAGCCATCTGCCGGATGAAGAGGAGCAGTTTGAGGCTTACAGACAGGCGGTGACCCTGATGAAGGGGCGTCCTGTGACCATCCGTACGCTGGATATCGGTGCAGACAAGCCGGTTGGCGGTGATTGGACGCTCAATGTCCTGAATCCCGCGTTGGGCAAAAGAGCCATCCGGTTCTGTCTGGCAGAGCCTGATCTGTTCCTGACGCAGCTCCGGGCGATCCTCCGGGCATCTGTTTTCGGTTCCGCTAAGATCCTGATTCCTATGCTGGTGCATGGGTTTGAGATTGAGCAGGCGTTGGATTTTGTCGAGGAGGCAAAAGATCAGCTGAGGGCTCAGGGACGCCGGTTTGACGAGGCGATTCAGGTCGGCGCGATGGTTGAGGTGCCGGCTGCGGTGCTGTCTCTGCCGATGTTCACTTCCCGGCTGGATTTTCTGTCGATTGGATCCAATGACCTGATCCAGTATGCCCTGGCGGTTGACCGTGTGGATCCTGATGTCGCGCATCTCTACAATCCATTGCATCCTGCTGTGCTGGCGCTGATCAAGATGACGGTCGATCAGGCTGAAAAGGCTGGCGTGCCACTGTCCATCTGCGGTGAGATGGCAGGTGATCCACAGCTGACACGTCTGTTGCTGGGTCTGGGACTCCGGCAGCTTTCGATGCATCCGACACAGCTGCTGAAGGTCAAGCAGGAGGTGCTGTTGAGTGACCTGCCGGTACTGAAAGCCAAGGTGGCCAATATCTTGAAGATGGTGGATGAAAAGGAAATCGCAGCGGCAGTACAGGACCTGTATCAGGAGGAACTGTCCATTTGACTTCTTCGGTGTCTGTTGGTTTGACGCTCAAGAGGCTTTTCGCTATGCTATCGATGTTGCGCCGATTTGAGATGACAGCTTGCGGGCGCAGGGGTTATTCCCGAACAAATACGGCTAAAGCGCGCTTGCAAGAGCCCGAAGGTCGTATTCGGGCTTTTTTCATTATGGATGGGTGTATCCCATCAGAATAGATTTTTCATGTCGACACCACATTACGTATCGCCAAAATCCATGCATTTTCCAGAACCACTTGTTCTGGAAAGCGGTGCCAGCATCGCTGACTATACGCTCGTCTATGAGACTTATGGCACATTGAATGCAGACCATTCCAATGCTGTGCTGGTGTGCCATGCCTTGAATGCTTCCCATCATGTTTCCGGCGTTGATCAAGAAACCGGTGAAGTTGGCTGGTGGGACAATATGGTTGGTCCCGGCAAGGCGCTGGACACCGATAAGTTCTTTGTTGTCGGGGTCAACAATCTGGGGCATTGCTATGGTTCGACCGGCCCTATGCATAAGAATCCTGCGACAGGACGTCCTTATGGTGCAGATTTCCCTGTGATGACGGTTCAGGACTGGGTGGATGCCCAGGCACGTCTAGCGGATGGTCTGGGTATCCAGAAGTTTGCTGCTGTGATGGGTGGTTCACTGGGAGGAATGCAGGCACTGACCTGGACGATGCGTTATCCAGACCGTGTGGCGAATGCGGTGATTGTGGCATCGACCTCCCATCTTTCCGCACAGAACATCGCTTTCAATGAGGTGGCGAGAACGGCTATCCTGTCGGATCCGGATTACCATGGCGGCGATTTCTATTCGCATGGGGTGGTTCCTAAGAACGGGCTCCGTGTTGCCCGTATGGTCGGTCATATCACGTATCTGTCGGATGACGATATGTCTGAGAAGTTTGGCCGTGACCTGCGTACCGGCGAGTACAAGTTCGGCTATGGGGTTGAGTTCGAGATTGAATCCTATCTACAGTATCAGGGCAACAAGTTCTCGACTTTCTTCGATGCGAACACTTATCTGCTGATTACCCGTGCGTTGGATTATTTCGATCCTGCGGCGAAGTTCGGTGGCGACCTGAGCAAGGCTTTTGAGAATACCCAGGCGAAGTATCTGCTGATTTCGTTCACAACGGACTGGCGGTTCTCTCCTGAATGCAGCCGGACGATTGTGGATGCCTTGATCAAGAATGGCAGACAGGTCAGCTATGCTGAGATCGATGCACCGCATGGCCATGATGCTTTCCTGTTGAATGATGCCCGTTACCATGAAACGGTCCGTGCTTATTATGACCGTATCTGGCAGGAACTGACGGAGGGGAATTGAGATGAATGCACCGACTTTGAAAAAGTTCCGTACGGATCTGGAGTTCATTGCGGACTGGGTCAAGGATCAGGCTTATGTGCTGGATCTGGGATGTGGTACCGGTGCCTGGATGGAGTATCTGCATGCGACCAAGGGATGTACCGGCTATGGTGTTGAGAACGATGAGCTGAAACTTCCTGACTGTATCCGCCGGGGTGTGAATGTCATCCATCATGATCTTGAGAATGGACTGCCTTATTTCGAGAATGACCGCTTTGATACGGTTTTCTGTCTGCAGGCGCTACAGATGCTGAAGAATGTCGAGCCGTTGATGAAGGAGATTGCCCGTGTCGGCAAGGATGCGGTGGTGAGCTTCCCGAATTTTGCCTATCAGAAGAATCTGGATGCGCTGACCAAGCGGTGCCGGATGCCGATTTCTGAAGAAATACCGTACGAATGGTTCAATTCTCCCAACCTGCGTTTTGCGACCATGCATGATTTCGAGGAACTTGCTGACCGTGTCGGTTTCGAGATTCTTGACCGTGTTGCCTTGCATGATGGTCAGGTGGTGACGGAGGATCCTTACCACAACGGCAGTCTTGCCGTTTACAGACTGCAGAAAAAATCTGCGGCCGTGTCCGTATAATGGCAACCGCTAGCAAATGGAAGGCACTACTTGCCCCCCGTCTTTTACCCTGTGTCTTCTTTGGATTCTCATCCGGGCTTCCACTGTTCATCCTGCTGGCGCTTGTCCAGGCGTGGCTGACGGATTCCGGGCTCAATGTGAAGGCATTGGGTCTCTTTGCTCTGGTGATGTTTCCCTATACTTGGAAATTTCTCTGGGCACCCCTGATGGACCGCTATTCCATTACCCGCCTTGGCCGACGCCGTGGCTGGATGGCGGTGACACAGGCCGCGCTGTTTGTCGCGGTTGGTGCCATGGGCATGCTGGATCCGAAAAACCAGATGGTGCTGATCGGGGGAATGGCGGCATTGATCGCCTTTCTTTCTTCCAGCCAGGACATTGTGGTGGATGCCTACCGTCGGGAATCCCTGCCTGATTCTGAGCAGGGACTTGGGAGCGCGATCCATGTGAATGCCTACCGCGTTGCTGGGATGGTGCCGGGTGCGCTGTCGCTGATTCTCGCCGATATGATGAGCTGGCAGATGGTGTTCTGGATTACGGCGGCTTTCATGCTGCCAGGGCTGGTCTGCACACTTTTTGTGAAAGAGCCTGAGGTGCAGGGTACGACACCCCGGACAATCCGTGATGCGGTGGTCCTGCCTTTTACGGAATTCATCAAGCGGGATGGCTGGAAGCATGCCATTTTCATCCTGCTGTTCATTTTCCTGTATAAGCTGGGTGACAGTCTGGCGACTGCGCTTTCCATCAAGTTTTATCTGGATATGGGGTTCACCATGACCCAGATCGGTGTGGTGGCGAAAACGACCGGGTTCTGGGCGAGCATCGCAGGGGCGTTGCTGGGTGGTATCTGGATTATCGGGCTGGGAATCAACCGTGGGCTCTGGATTTTCGGCGCCTTGAAGGCGGTTGTGATTCTTGGGTTTTCCTGGCTGGCTCAGAGTGCGGTACCTGATCCGATCCTGTTGGCGGTTGTGATTGGCGCTGAGGCTTTTGGTACCGGGCTGGGCACCGCGGCATTTGTCGCCTATATCGCCCGGACAACCGATCCGCGCTACACCGCGACCCAGTTTGCACTGTTCACCAGTCTGGCGGCAGTGCCACGCACGTTCATCAATGCTTCTGCCGGTTACATCATCGACGTGACCGGTTGGTTCATGTTCTTCAATCTCTGTTTCCTGCTGGCGATTCCCGGGATGCTGCTTCTGCCTAAGATTGCCCCTTGGGGGAAGAAATAAAGTCCTAGCTTCTGCATCAACAGGCTAAAATATCACTCATTATTATCCAATCTGATTTGAGGTCGATATGAGTGCATTAAGCGAAGATTTCATCCGTTTCTCCCTCGACTGCGGTGTGCTGCGTTTCGGTGAGTTCATCACCAAGGCAGGCCGTAAGTCTCCTTATTTCTTCAACGCGGGGCTGTTCAATGACGGTCAGTCATTGAATGCGCTGGCTGACTATTATGCAGAAACCCTGCTTCAGTCTGGCCTGGAATTCGATATGCTGTTCGGCCCAGCTTACAAGGGGATTCCACTGGCGGCATCTGTTGCGGTTGCACTGGCAAGAAAAGGCCGCAATGTGCCTTTTGCCTATAACCGCAAGGAAGCCAAAGACCACGGCGAAGGCGGCATCATGGTCGGTGCTCCACTGAAAGGCAAGATTGTCATCATCGATGATGTGATCACCGCAGGGACTTCTGTCAATGAATCCGTCGGCATCATCACCAGTGCCGGTGCGACACCAAGCATTGTCCTGATTGCCTTGGACCGTATGGAACGTGCTGGCAAGGATGGTGTCCTGTCTGACCTGTCTGCTGTTCAGGAAGTCCAACAGAAACATGGTATGCCAGTCCTTTCCATCGCCAACCTGAATGACCTGATGGGGTATCTGAGCAAGGCTGGTGCAGACAGTGAACTGGCGAAATATCAGGATGCCGTCAAAGCTTACCGCGATATGTACGGCGCAAAATAAAACTGTTTCGACTGGCACAGGAGGTCATGATGAAACTGAACTGTTTGGGCAAGTCCCTGTTGACGATGCTTGTGATGACCGCCTGTGCGCTGCCATTCTCGGCACAGGCCGATTCTCCGGATAATCTGGATATTGTCTGGGCAAGGACAACGGGTAACAAGACACCGATCTACAGCCGGAAATCCACATCATCGCCTATTGTTAAAACCTATGCCCATAAATACACGGTTTATCTGACAGGCAAGGCAACCGATGGAAAGGGAGAAACCTGGTACGAGGTTTCCTGGCCAATGAAAGGGTGGCTGAGGCAGCGGGATACCTGGTTCTCTTCAGATATCAAATGCTATTATCCAGAGAACGAGCCTCTGCCTGAACGCCTGTCCAGCCGGCTGGATATCGATTTCGGGAATTATCCTGACGCCACCATCAAGCGGTTTGGCAAGCCAATTGCACAGACGTATGCCGCCAATCATGGTGTTGTCACCCAGCAGATGAAGTGGCCAGGGCTTGAAATCCGGTATGAGAACTCCTATCGGGATCCTGCGGGGGCCTGGATCAGCGCGCTGACCGTCAGCAAGGGCTCTCAATACCATTTTGGACCAATCCACGTTGGTGATCCTGCTGCGAAACTGGGAGAATTCGGTATTGAGCGGACGGCGAAGAACAGCGAAGTTGAGATTGGCTCCAATCCAGCTTTCCGTTTCATCATCAGAGGTGGCAGGATTGACAGCATGAGCTACAAATATGGTGCTGGGGAATTCCTGCCCCCGAAGAAACCATGACAGTTTTCAGACAGTTCAGCCTTGATCTGGCGTTCTGTTCCACAACAGGGGAAAAGCATTTCCAGCCTGTCGGTGAAGATGTTGCCCTTGAACGGGATACGTTCTATCAGTTGCATGAACTGACGTCATTGACCCAGCAGTTGGGTTATGAGGGAGAGATGACCGGGGCTGAACTGAGACGGTTCGGTGATTTCGGTGTAGGAGCGCCTTATCTGCTCGGGGAACTGAATATGCTCGATGGAGAGGTTTATCAGGCATTGTATGATGGCACGCTCATCGAGACGGATCTGACCCAGACGATTCCGTTTGCCCAGCTGACGCATTTCAAGACGGATTTTTCCCACCCGTTGGCGCCGGCTGTTGATCTGTTCAATCTTGAATCGCAGCTTGACCGGTTGATTGGGCCGCATGGCAGGGATGTTTTCTATGCAGTGAAAATCCATGGGCAGTTTCCCATGATGACGTGCCGCAGTGTCTATTTCCAGCAGAAACCATTCAAGTCGATGGCGCGGATCATGGTGGAAGATCAGGTCAAGACAATCTGGCAGGATGTGTCGGGAACACTGATTTCTATCTATGGGCCATCTTTCATGCATCCGGTGTCACCGACTGGATGGCATTTCCATTTCATTTCGGATGACCGGAAGCTGGGCGGGCATGTGTTGGAGCTGCAGGTTGCATCGGCAACGGCGGATTTTGATCAGGTGTCCAGGTTTGTGCTGATGCTGCCATCACAATAATCTGTGTTCATCTTTGGCGTGCAGATGTTCCTGGGGGGGCCAGTTATGCTTCGGTAGGTGAACATTTTTCTGATTCAGTTGGCAGTTTCTTTCGTTGAATCCCTGATGACAGATGCATCTATCTGATTGTCTGGTAATGTTCGTGCTGGATTATCGATTTTATTCTCCGTGGCCGTCGTTGTTCCTGTTTGCTCTTCTTTTATCGGTTTTCCGTATGAAAAGTAAATGCCTGCCGCAATCATCAGGACAACCAGTATGCTGATACTGATTGAGACTTTTGGGTCGACCTTTCATCAGGTAAATCAGCGTATGTAGACCGGTGCAGCATATCAGGATAAGTACGGCAACCACGCAGTACAGTGTGGCATTTTCAGGAATCTTGCCAGAGGCTTCTGCCATCCATAAAACGATACTGCCCAACAGGTTCGATTTCAGGGCGGACAGGGTGTAAAGCAGGGTTCCTGCATTGCAGATTCCCCAAATAAAGGATGTTGTTGTGATCAGCCATGGCATCGTCTGTGGCTATTTCAGTGAGGATAGACATCCGCAGATGGTGGCAATGACGCAGAGTCCCAAGACAACGGCCGTGCATTTAAATGGGGTTGTCATTTCCAATACCCCTGTGAGATAGGCCGGCAATGTTGTCAGCAGCACAGGCCAGACTGCCCAGGGCATCCCCCATTTTATGTCAAAGCTGTCTGGGCGTCGGATGGCGGTATAAGCCAGGAACACTGCCGTTGCGATGGCGGGAATGGTGAATCCTAAAAGCAGTTGTCTGGGAACCAAGGGGCGGTTGAATCCATCGCCAAACCTAACATACCAGCCAAGGATCGCCATGGATATCGTACAGATGCCTGCGAGGATAACCGTTGTGGTTTTAGTCCATTCCTGTGAGGTTTTTTCGGTCTCCCAGATCAGGTAAGCCATCCCGCCCATGACGGTTGTGATGGCGAGATAGCCGTTCTGCCACCAAAGTGCCAGTCCGCTGATCAGGAGCAGTGCAGGGCAGGCAATGTATCTGGTGATATGCAATCTGTTTTCCATGGTATCCCGTAAGCTTGATGATTGCCAATGCGATTCGGGTCTTGGGAAAACATAAAAGTCTAACGGTTTGAATGCGTATGGGAATTGATTTAAGTCAAGTTTCTGTATATCTCTGTTTTTTATAATGAGGTCATGGGAATGACATCATTTTCAATCAGGAGATATGGTTATGAAGAAACTGATGGTGTGCGCTTTGTTAAGTGGTATGGCCATGACCTGTCAGGCCACGGGGGTACATTGGCAGTATCTGGATGGCTCTGCCGATGGCAGTTTCAAGGCCTATGTTGATACCAACAGCCTGAACAGGAAAAAACATACGGGCATGATCCGTGAGGTCAGCAGTTTTGCGAACGGAAAACGGCTGTCAACGGACTATCGGATCTATGAGGCGAACTGCCAGACTGACCAATACCGTGTAATCTCCCGCAATGGCAAGGCGATGGACGGTTATTGGAATACGGTTAATCCCAACAGTGTCGGGGCGTCTATTTACCGATGGTTATGTGGCCAGTAAGCTGAGACCAACAAAAAATGCCTGACTGATGTCAGGCATTTTTTTGTCATAAGAAAACCCCCAGCTAAGCTGGGGGTTCCAAAAAGCTTACAGCTATGGTGAGAAAGCACCTTCAGAACTGGTAGAAAAGAAATGCGGCTAGCAACTGCAAATCGAATAAACCAGAAAGAAGGAAATCACATGAGTGGCACCAAAAGCTTATCCCATACGAAGTGGAATTGTAAGTACCACATAGTCTTTGCCCCGAAATACAGACGACAGGTCTTTTACGGAGAGAAACGTCGTGCGATAGGGGAAATCCTGAGAAAACTGTGCGAATGGAAAGGCATCGCCATCG
>CAVJQJ010000137.1:0-6194 GCA_963651715.1 Anaerovoracaceae bacterium | reverse complement strand
ATTGTAACCGGTAGCCTCATCTGCCGCCCCGAAAGATGGATTGATGTTGACCGAATATGGAATCTTGCTGTCGGTGAAAGCAATGCGGACCTTGCCGACCTGTCTGAAGTCCTTGCCATCCAAGACATAGTAGACACGGGATACCGTCTTGGCGCGGCGCAGATTGTCGTGGTGTTCGCCTGGATTTTCGTCTGGCCATTCAATAATCTGGGTATCATCCACCCAGAACCCTTTCAGGTCCTTACCGTAGGTCCTGCCGCCCATAACACTGTGTTCAGCCCATTTGCCCACTTTCTTGCCGTACATCTTTGGGGTTGCCCAAAGTTTGGTGAAAGGCATCTTGGCGTAAGGCTGGCCGTCCTTGTCCACAACCACAGCGGCCACGCCACCATCGGTATGTTCATCCAGCTGACCGTTGACCAGCTTACCCTTGCTCTGCAGGAGCACCATCGTCAGCTTGGTCTTGTTGCCATCACAGAAGAGCGTATCTGGGTTGGAGCCGTAAGGCGCCAGACAGTACTTGTCAGCACCGCTCTTGACCACCCAGCACTGGTTTGCTTCATCGAATTCCTTGTATTCAGGAGCAGTCGCGACAACCCCCTTGACCTCTTCGCTGACCTTGCCTTTGTCTGCAAACGCAGAAGCAGCAGGAGAAGCGGAAGCTGCAGGTTTCTTGTCACCACATGCCGTCAGGGACAGCGCCAGCGCAGAAATGAGTGCCAGTGTAAAAAGTTTTTTCAGACGCATCGGTGTCCTCCTTTGAGTGAAACTGAACAATCAAAAAGTAAACAACTGACTATATAAGGTTTAACAGCTTGTTACAGAATAGGGGGTATCCAGCATGAACTTTTTTGCAACCTATCTGGAACCAGCTGAAAAACAGGCTATACTTTGAAACATCTCTTATCACCGTCAGGAGGCACGCCATGAAAAAACTGATTTCCGCCACGCTCATCGCTCTGGGGCTACTCTCAGGCACCGCGATGGCAGAAGGCAACTGGACGCTGCTCGAACGCATCGCTCCGGATGGCCTTGAGTGGGATGTCTATGTCGATGCGGACCGCACCGACGTCAGCGAGCATAAAGGCTGGTTCAAGATGGTCCAGATCAGTGGAGAACCTTCCGGCTATTACTCGATTGAAACACTCGTCAAGGCGGACTGCCGGAATGAACGCCTCAAGAATACGGTTCTCCAGCCCTATCAGAATTTCGGGAAAGAAAAAGGCGACACCCCGGATGGCAAGTACAGCCAGCCATGGCATCCAGCCAACAAGGAACATACCGAAGGGGTGATCCTCAAACACCTCTGCCAGTAAACATCAATCCGTTCTGGCATCCAGAAACGTAAACGGCGGTGAATGTTCACCGCCGCTGTTTTTGCTGGACATACCGCAATCAGTCTCCGCCCGCTTCCAGTTTCGCTTTCTGGAACTGTTTCTTGAAAGATTTATCTTCCATCAGACGGTCGACAATCCGTTCCACCAGCTGTTTCGAGCCTTCGACATCACTCTTCCAGTGGTAACCACAGATCCAGCGGCTTTCCCCAAGCCGATTGCCCAGCGCCAGCACATCATCCGCTTTTTCTGGGAAGAGCTTCGCCAGCATCGTGGTGACAGACCATGAGGAAACGGTATGTCCAGAAGGATAGCTGTAATGTGGATTGGAACCATCCTTCAGGTCTGGACGGCAGGTTTTGTCTTCTGGATGCACGGCAAAAGGACGGTCACGGCGGTATAGACGCTTCGCATCGTGGGAAATCTCACGGGAAACCGTACACACCCGCTTCAGCAGTTTATGGATGGCAGGCGTTTCTGCTTCAGAAATCCCGCGTCCAATGACTGGCGAGAAAAGCGCCTCAAGGTCTTTGACCTTGGTGATGCCTGCATGCACACCGGCCTCTTTCGCACGCTCGGTGCCACGCATCGCAAGCCCCTGCTGATAGGCGGCTTCATCCGCCTGCATCTGCGAGTCGCCCGCTTCAGGCTTTCCCGGCATCTGCTGGAGCACGCCTCTGGCTGCCTTGACATCAGAGGTCGGCGATTTGCAGCCAGCCAGTCCAAGACATCCCGCCAGCAGGCAGATCCAACCAATCCGTTTCATCATAACTGTTTCTATCTATTTGAAAAAATGAGAGAATCATTCTAGCATGACACTGTGTGTCAATATAGATGATAAATGACATAGGGGCCATCATCATGAAAAAAATGATTCTCGCTACACTCATCTCCATCGGTCTTGCCGCATCGCCTGCCATGGCAGATGGTGGCGAATGGGAAGGTCTCTGTTTTCAAACCACCAGACACCGCATCCTGATTCAAGACGGACCGAAAGAGATCTATATTTACAAGGTCTGGAACAATCCCAGGAAAATCGGACAGGGCAAGCCGGACCTTGTCGTCCAGAACGGTACGATGTAGGGACCTGTCAGCGCACCGGACAGGGATTGTGACAGGGGTGCCCGAGGATATGATTTCACTACAGGAAACGTCATGATCAGCCTCTCCCTGTATCGATGCCCGGAAAAAGGACGGCCAGCCAATGCCTTGGGAGAACTTGAAGTCACCGTGAACGGCAAGAAGAAAAACCATTACTGGCTTTTTGAAAACCAGTAGGAAACACTTACGGAAGGAGGCAATATGAAAAAAACAGTCATTGCCCTGCTGATGGCCTCACTGTCACTGCCGCTCTTCGCCGGCGACAGGAAAGAGGACACCGTCCGCCTCGACACCAGGGTCATGAACGACACCTATCAGTATGATGCCCGAAAGCAATGCTGGCGGGCTGGCAACGCCTGTCTCAAGATGCCGTTTGGGGCGCATTCGGTGATGCCCCGACAGGGAGAAACCGTTTATCTCCGGGCAAGCGGGCCTGTCAGAACGGCGTATAGCGCCTCAACAATGCACAGCCTGATTGTCTATCAGCCGACACCCAACGACTACAGGATCATCGACAGGAAGCTGGTTCGGACGGTCACGTATGGTCACAACGGCGATGGTGGGAAATACCCGCAGAACCGTTTCATGCAGTTCGGTCCCGACAGCTATGGGTGGATGCTGGTCGGTCTGGAACATGACAGCGATGGTCCCGCCCAGTTCGGAACAATCTACGCGTTGGAGAAAGGCCATCTGAAATCGCTGGGAGCTGTCAGTGTTATCTACGATGATGGTGAATCCAAGCTGAAATGCACGGTTGACACCGATAAACAGGCCGACACGGCAGCAGGTTACTTCCCATTGACGATCCATGTCACCGGCCAAAAGGACGGCAGATCCGTCAACCAGTCCATCCGTCTGCCATTCAGTCCAAAACAGCATCAGTATGATGTGCCGGACGGATTCATCTGTGGCAACTGATATCAGTCGGGAAAAACTGACATCCGGCTGGATATCGCCCCTTGCGGTGTCATGCCATGACAGGTATATTTCAGAACAGTCAAACCATTAACCAAAGGAACAACATGTATCCAAAAATCGCCAAGGCCGTCCAGAAAGCACCGGGTGTTATCGAAGCTTTCGGTGAAGACAACAGCAGACTCTTCACCATCAACGGCTATCTGCACAGTTTCACCCCAACCACCGTGCTGGCAAAACCAACCGAAGCCAGCGAAATCGCTTACGTGTACGATTTTGAAGGTCAGATCCGCTGCCAGCGTTCCGTCTGATCCAGCGTGATGCTGTCTCTCAGAAACAGGAGACACCATGAAAAAACTGATGACCACCCTGGCGGTTGCCGCAGCCTTTGCCTGTCAGGCATCTGCCACCGCGCCGACCTCCCTGCACAACAACACCGGTGTCTATCAAGACACGTCCATCACCTGGGAGAAACAGGTGGTCGTCAGACCCGCTTCCAATCCGGAAAAACGCTGGACACAGCACAGTCGCTGGTCTGTTTTCTACGGTCCACAGCCATCCTCCAAGAACATTTACATTGAGATTGTCGAAGAAACCCATGTCAACCATGGCGATATCGAAAAGCTCACAGGTCCTGTCCGCGGCACCACCTATACCATCGGCAGACTCTCTGGCTATAAAAACGGCAAGGCAAAACTGAATGTCACCTATGTCAGAAGCTATGAATATGACAGGAACGGCAGACGGCTCTCTGACTATCATCTGAAAGACCGTGAAAACAGGGTTTATGATGTCACCATTCCAAGCAGCGATGCATTCAGCCTGAAACTGCCGGACGGCAGCATCCAGCACTATACCTACGAAGGGGCGGATATCGGTGGTTATGATGAGGACATGACCGCTTTCCTGAAGAAGAAACACTGATCAGTCCCCCCTTCAATATTCAACATCAGAAACAGCAAAGCCTATCCAGACAGGATAGGCTTTTTGCTTACAACAGTGGAAACAGGCGGACATTCAATACCTGTCTCATTGGACAGACAAAGACAAAGACTCAGACCGCCTTCATCCTGCTACTATCGGTTTTTCAGAGAAATCCAGATAGTCTTGGGTTCAGTGAAATTATCGATAGCAGCATCACCATGTTCTCTGCCAAAGCCGGATTCTCCTGTACCGCCCCAAGGCAGTCGAACATCCGTGAAACCATAGGTATTGATCCAGACCGTGCCCGCTTTCAATGCTTGGGATACGCGATGGACACGGGCGACATCTGCACTCCAGACACCAGCCGCCAAGCTGAATGCAGTCCCATTCGCAATTTCAACAGCCTCCTCCTCTGTTTCAAAAGGGATCACACAGGCGACTGGACCAAAAATTTCCTCCTGGGAAATACGCATTTCATTCTTCACGTTGGTGAAAATGGTCGGCTCGATAAAGAACCCCTTGTCACCGATGCGATTGCCACCATAGGCGACGGTTGCACCTTCCCCTTTGCCGATATCGATATAACGCATCACCGTTTTCAATTGGTTCTCGGAAACAACTGGTCCCATAATGGTATCTTTTTTCGACGTATTGCCCATTCTGATTTTCTTCGCACGTTCAATCAGACGGTTGACGACCTCATCATGAATATCTTTCTGGACAAGAATACGGGATCCTGCTGAGCAGACCTGTCCTGCATTGAAAAAAATACCGGAAGCCGCACCACGGACAGCACTGTCAATATCCGCATCGTTGAAGATAATATTGGCAGATTTACCCCCCAGCTCCAGCGTGATTTTCTTGAAGTTGACGGAAGCCCCCTGCATGATGCCTCGCCCAACACCAGGAGAACCAGTGAACGTGATCTTATCGATCAGTTTATGGGCAACCATCGCATCACCAACCACGCTGCCTCGACCGGTGACAATATTCAGCACGCCTGGTGGAATACCCGCTTCCAAAGCCAGCTCACCCAGACGGATAGCAGACAATGGTGTGATTTCTGCAGGCTTAACCACCAGAGTACAGCCACAGGCAAGTGCTGGCGCAATCTTCCAGATACCGATCATCAATGGGAAGTTCCAAGGGACAATCGCACCGACAACCCCTACAGGTTCCCGAACGGTATAAGTCAAGGCATCAGTTCTGGCAGGAATCACTTCCCCCAGAATCTTGTCGGTCCATCCAGCATAATAACGGATGGTATCGATCGCCGCAGGCATATCCTGACGCAGGACACTGGCAATCGGCTTGCCAGCATTCAGGCTTTCCAATTCAACCAATTCCTGTTGATGTTCTTCCAAAAGATCGGCGAAACGGTTCAGGATTTTGCCACGCTGTGCCGCGGAAATCGCATTCCAGACAGGCAAAGCCGCCTTGGCGGCACGTGCAGCAAGATCAACGTCCCCCACGCCACCGGCGGCAACCATCGCAATGACCTCTTCTGTGGCTGGGTTCAGGATTGTGGAATACTGTTCGGTTTCTGGACTGATCCATTGACCATTGATGAGCAGCTCATACTGCTTGACGGTATTTTTTTCTTCCTTGTTTTTCTTTTCTTTCATGATGAATCCTTTTATCAAGAAGTTACACGCCTCATACTGCCCTCCTTGATGTAGATTTTAAGTTACTTGCTCCATATTTGGAAACCCTATCCTTGCGGATAAAGCAGCCAGATTCAGGCTGCATCCATACCGCTATTCCAAAAAGGAACAGCGATAATTCTAACAAAGAAAAAACGGAACGTCAGGAAAAATCTGAACACTTGGAGAAATTCGGGAAAGAGAAGAAAAACAACGGATAGAAAAAGCTACCCACCGGCATAGCCGGTGGTTCTTCATATCGCCTGTAAGGCTCTGT
>CAVJQJ010000136.1:0-4224 GCA_963651715.1 Anaerovoracaceae bacterium | reverse complement strand
CGTTTATTGTTGGCGGTGGTCTGCTGTTGATTGTCACCGCAATCATCCTGAATGCGGTCCGCCGGTACCATCAGGGAAAACCGGTGCTGTGTGATGGTGTTTCCTGCAGTGCCTGTGGCTCGCATGCTTTCTGTCAGGCAGGTCCGCGGAGATCAACGGAAAAGACAGAGCAAGTTGTCCGTTTTGTGAAACGGGCAGATGGACTGTCATCTTTGAAATAGGGGGATAACGATGGGAACGTTTATTGTCGGTGGTGTACTGCTGGCTGTAGTGGTGTTGATCGCTTTCAATATCATCCGCAGAGTCCGTCGGGGTGGCTCGGCTTTCTGCTCAAGCTGTGACTGCGGTTGTGGACAGCGTCCTGTCGAAAAGACGGGGGATGGCTGTTGCTGTTCATCGGGACAGGACTGTGGTTGCCATGAGCAACCGAAGTCCTGATGTTGATAGATTGAGGATTGATAGAAGGCACATCGATGGACGGTGTGCCTTTTTTATTGGCTGTTATGGTATCTGTCCGACATAGGTTTGCGATGTTCGGGGATGATCGAGAACTTCTTGCATAATGCATGGAAACAACAAATAAATAACAATACAAATGATAATGATTCCCATTTGCACAAAAAGAGCGTATTATCACGGTGATCGCTTTTTCATTTTTTGTTTAATTTCTTGATTGTGTTATGGATAAGAAAATTCTTGTTGCCGCATTGCTCGGCGTAGCAGGTTCTGCGGCTTATGCTCAGACCAATGTTCAGATTTACGGTACGGTTGATACCGGTTATGTCAAGGAAACCGGTTCAGATGTCCGCATGGACGAAAATGCGACCAACCTGATTGGGTTCAAGGGAGCAGAAGATTTAGGTGGTGGATACAAGGCAACCTTCCAGCTGGAAAAACAGTTCAGCCTCAGTGACGGTACCAACAAGCATTCTGACGATACGGTCAATACCCATGATTCCCTCGCCAAGGCGAATGGTTCCCGCTCGGATAATATCGACTGGGTGGGCGCTGCCAATGTGGGGATTGAAGGGGCTTTCGGTCAGGTCCGTCTGGGGCGTGTCAATGAGATGTCGGTGGAGTATTTCACGGAAATCGATCCGTTTGAACAGGGGACTACGGGTTCTTCTCTGGCCCAGTACAACCTGACCCGGTCTGAACAGATCAGTAATACCCTGCGTTATGACTCTCCTGAATGGGCGGGCTTCTCGTTTGGTCTGACCTATACATTGGGCGGTGATAAACATGCCAGGGATGATGCGGGTAAAAAGGATACCAATGTCAAGAATGATGGCTTTGGCGCATCCCTGCGCTATGACAATGATGATCTTTTCCTGACAGCCAACTTCACCCGTGTTGCGGATTCCAAGCGGTCCTTTGTCTGGAATGTGGGCGGTGCCTACACCATCAATGATTTCCGGATTTCCCTCGGCTATCAGGCAAGCCAGATCAAGGACATCAGTGCTTATTACGACGGTGTTGATGGGCTTTCCGGTCCCATCTTCGATTATATGCAGGGTCTGAAACAGCAGGAGTGGGAAATCGGTCTCTCCTATGGATTTGGTGCCAATACCGTCAAGTTTGCCTACAACCGTGCTGTTGTTGATGCGGGGAACCATGCCGATTATGAAGGCGGCAATGTCAACAAATACGCATTGGGCTATACCTACGACTTCTCTAAACGTACCCAGTTCTATGGTGTGGTGTCCTACACGGACAGCAGCAATGCGGACGTTGGTGCAATCTATAACAACAATGGCGCTGCATCAGATTCGGTGACCGGTGTGCAGTTTGGCATCACGCATAACTTCTGATTGGATGAGTGTCTCCGCGCTCTGGTGTTAAAGGAATAAACGTCAATGAAGACATTGAAAGATGTGACGGTCGGTGAAACCGTGGTGGTGAAGCGGCTGCATGGGGAAGGTCCGACCCGCCGTCGGTTGATGGATATGGGCATTATCAAGGGGGTGTCCATTGAGGTGGTGAAAGTCGCCCCTTTGGGCGATCCGATTGAGGTATCCGTCAGGAATTATGCGCTTTCGTTCAGACAGGCTGATGCAGCCCTGATTGAAATCGTTGAATAAGAGCATTGTAATTTAGAGAGCAGCAAGAATCATGAGTATCCGTATCGCGCTTGCCGGGAATCCGAACTGTGGCAAGACAACCCTTTTCAATGCATTGACAGGTCTCCGTCAGTCTGTCGGGAACTGGCCTGGGGTGACGGTTGAGAAGAAAGAGGGGTGCCTGAAAGGGCATGCTGATGTGGTGGTGACTGATCTGCCGGGGATTTATTCCCTGTCACCTTATTCACCGGAAGAAATCGTTGCCAGGACCTATCTGGTGGATGAAAGACCCGATGTCATTCTCAATATTGTGGATGGGACCAACCTTGAGCGGAATCTGTATCTGACGACCCAGCTGATTGAGCTGGGACTGCCTGTCGTGGTTGCCGTCAACATGTTGGATGAGCTGAAGAAACGTGGTGACGTATTGGATGAAGAAACTCTGTCAGAGAAATTGGGTTGCCCCGTCGTTTCGATTTCTGCATTGGAGGAAATCGGCATCGAAAAACTCGTTGCCAAGGTGCTGTATGCGGCGGTCCACAAATCCAAAGTGATACGCCATCATTACAGCGGTTCACTGGAACATGCTTTGGCGCACATTGAAGAGCGTGTCCTGCATGACCAGCCTGAAAACATCCAGCATTGGTACGCCATCCGTCTGTTTGAGCGTGACCGGAAGATTGTGGACAAGCTCGGGTTGACCCAGGAGCAGCTTGCGCATATCGAAAAGGATATTGTTGACTGTGAAGAGGAACGGGAAAATGACAGTGAAAGCATCATGTCGATGGAACGTTATGACTGGGTCTCGTCGTTGGTCAAGAGCAGTCTTCATGCTGTTCCCAAGCAGTTGTCGACTTCGGACAGGATTGACCGGATTGTCACAAACCGTTTCCTGGCGCTGCCGATTTTTATTGCGGTGATCACAGCCATTTATTATGTAGCGATGCATTCTCTGGGTGAATTCATTACGGATTGGGTGAACGATGAATTTTTCGGGGAAATGGTGCCTGAAATTGTTGAGGGGTGGCTCGAAGATGCTGATGTCGAGGCATGGCTGTCCAGCCTGATTCTGGATGGTATCGTTGCCGGAGTGGGTGCGGTGCTGGGCTTTGTGCCTCAGATCCTGCTGCTGTTCATCATGCTGGGGATTGTGGAATCGTGTGGCTATATGGCGCGTGTTGCTTTTATTCTTGACCGTATTTTCCATAAATTCGGACTGTCAGGTAAATCTTTCATTCCATTGCTGATCGGTACCGGTTGTGGGGTACCTGGGGTGATGGCATCTCGGACGATTGAGAATGAAGCCGACCGTCGGATGACCGTGATGACAACGACTTTCATGCCTTGCAGTGCGAAATTGCCGATTATTGCAATGTTTGCCGGTGCAATTTTCCACGATGCATGGTGGGTGGCGCCTGCCGCTTACTTTACAGGTATCGTCTCAGTCATTGTGTCTGGCATTGCCCTGAAGAAGACCCGGATCTTTGCAGGTGACCCTGCGCCGTTTGTGATGGAACTGCCGCCATACCGTCTGCCTCGCATTGGCGCGTTGGCGCGTACCACTTGGGAACGTGGTTCAAGCTTTATCAAGAAGGCAGGGACTATCATCCTGCTGTCAACAATCCTGATCTGGTTCCTCTCCAGCTATGGTTGGACTGATGGTGAATGGGGGGCTGTTGAAGAGCTGGAAGGTTCCGTATTGGTTGTATTCGGTAACAGTCTCAGCTGGATTTTCTCACCATTGGGGTTTGGCGACTGGAAAGCGACGGTCGCAGCGATTACCGGCTTGATTGCGAAAGAAAATCTGGTTGGTACTTTCGGCATTCTCTATGGTTTCGAGGAAGTTGAGGAAGCTGGAGACGAGATGTGGGCATTGCTGGCAGGTGATTACACCGCACTGTCTGCATGGTCTATGTTGACCTTCAATCTGTTGTGCGCCCCCTGCTTTGCGGCTATGGGTGCAATCCGTCGGGAAATGAACAGCTGGAAATGGTTCGCTTTTGCGATTAGCTATCAGTGTGGTTTTGCCTGGTGTGTCTCACTGTGCTTCTACCAGATTGGCATGTGGATGACGGTAGGGGTGTTCGGATTCTGGACTGCTGTTGCCTGTTTCCTGATTGTCTTTGCCATCTATATGCTCTTCCGGAAAGGGTATGTGCAGAAC
>CAVJQJ010000135.1:0-5159 GCA_963651715.1 Anaerovoracaceae bacterium | reverse complement strand
ACGCACTGTTGATGATGTGGGTGTTGCGGACCCGCAGGATTTCAATTGGGGTTTCCCTGACGAGCTGTTCCAACTGCTCAGACAGATCGGGCATGGTTTCTTTCCCATCGTAGATGACTTCTATCCAGACGGGCTCCTGCTGTGCTTTCAGCGTATTGATGCGTTCAATGATGGATTGCCAATCCCCCTGGATGGATTCCAGTTTTCTGAAACGGGGCACAGCGATTGTCTCGACGGATGCAATCCCATCATCTTTGCCTGTCACCAGACAGACCTGTTTTGTCTGCATTGCCTCATTGAAGCCCATCGGCATCGGTGATCCACTGTACCGGATGGTTTCCTGACCATTGACGACCTGGGGAACATGGAGATGCCCCAGCGCCACATACCCCAAAGCTGATGGAAACGCATCGACGCCAACTTTGCCCAGTCCACCGACATAGAATTCCCTGACGCCGTCTTCTTTCTCTACCCTGCCGCCTGCAGTGAACAGATGACCCATTGCGACAATCGGGATGTTTTCACCAGATGCTGTCCTGATTTTCTCTGCAATGGCTGTCACGTCCGCATAATGCGCCCTGATGCCCTGCAGTGTTTTCCAGTCTTTGTCGGCCTGACTCTCGCCTGCTTCTGTCTTACGCAGGTCCCTGTCATGCAGGTAAGGCACCGCACAGACGATGAGCTCTGGTCTGCCTGTTTTATCTTTGAGTGTGATGACTTCTTTTTCCAGATCATCGGCGTAGGAGACGACATGAATGTCGAGCGCATCCAGCAGTTCTGACGAAGCATCCAGAAATGATGGGGAGTCGTGGTTGCCGGCAGTGATGACGACATGACGGCAGTCGGTTGTGCTGATTCCCGCCAGAAAACGGTAATACTGGGAAACCGCCCAGTTTGCCGGTGCGCCATTATCGAAAATGTCGCCTGCCACGAGGAGGACATCAATCTGTTGCTGCTGGATGGTCTGTGTCAGCCAGTTCAGGAACTGCTGGGATTCTTCCTCACGTCTGCGACCGTACAGCATTCTGCCAAGGTGCCAGTCGGAGGTATGGAGGATTCGGATGGTTTTTTCTGTCATGTTTTCCTGCGTCAATGTCATCATCGGATAAACGTATTATGCGCGAAAAAGGTGGCAAATACTTCTACCCCAAATTTGGGATGTAATCTGACATGACGCACAAAGCAAAACACCCTGTCTTGCGACAGGGTGTTTTCAGTTCAGATGACGGGGCCGATCTATTTCTTCAGCTGATCGTGATGCGAACTTTCTTTCTGCTTGATCAGTGCCTCGATCTTGTCTTCTTTCTTGTCATCTTCCGGCTTCTTGACGTCTGGATTTGGCGCCGGGTTCTGGTCTTCAGCCGTGTTCTCAACGACCAATGGTTCTGATTTCAGCAGTTCCCGGTTGTAGCGGACTTCCTGACCGACGAGCGAGTAGGTGGTACGGAGATACTCCCGGACACCGTCATGGTCTCTTCGGGAATCAATCGACCATGTCTTTCCATCACGGGCGAATTTCCATGTCTTCTTGCCATCGCCTGGATCTGCCATGAGACCGCTCCTGCTTGCCACGACATGGAAGTCATTCGGTGTTTTCGCATCGACTTCAACGGTGTAGGCATCGATACGCCCAGCTCCATTGACGGCATCATAGGCATAGACGTTGAGGGTATACATGTCGTTTTCATGGGTTGGCAATGCATAGACCTGCTTGAACTTCATGCAATAGCCATTGGATGACCAGCAGCCGTTCTTGTAGGTGCCATCACCGTAGTATTTGTCAAAGACTTTCTTGGCAATGTCTTTCTGGTCTTTGTCGGTGAGGATGACGGCTTTGGCTGCCATTTCCCGGCTACCATCCGCCTTGCCTTTTCCGCCCATGAACCAACCTTTGAAAAACCAGCCGATGGCAATGATAATCAGGATGATGACCAGCCATCCGAAGGCTTTCTTCATGAAGCCTGAACCTGTGTCTTTGGCAACCGCCGGCTGAGGCTTGCCAAAGATAGGAGCCGGTTTTGATGTCGTCCTGACTGGCTGTGACTGCAATGGTCTGTCGACCGCCGGTGCAGCAACTGGCTGTATGGTTTCAGACTGCTGAACCACGATTGGCTGTATCTGTTCAGGCTGATAGCCAGCTGGGGCAGGAACCTGAGAATCAGGGATACTGGTGGCATCGGTTGGAATGCCTGCGGCGATGGCTGCGGATTCAATCCCTGCGGTACGCAGATGGACGATGTCCTGTTTTGCCTGTTCATAGCCTTTATCCGCCGCCTTACCAACCCAGATGTAAGCGAGTCTTAAGTTCTGAGGGGTACCAATGCCGTTGAGATAACGCATACCCAGACGATATTGGGCGTCAGCATCACCTTGTGCTGCCAATCTATAAAGACGATACAGTTCTGATGTCTGTTTTTCCATGTTTCTGTCCGGTCTTTTCCGTGTGCTTTCCTGCCTTATTCAGCCTCTGCTGTTCCCTGTCAATGAGTGAACGGGTTACGCGTCGGTATGATGTATTCGCCTGATTCTTCCTTGAAAGTAATCTGAATACTTTCGTCTTTAATGTTTGTTCCATTCCGGATACCACTGATGGTCAGGCGGATCGGATAGAAGGTATGTCCTCCCGCCCTTTCCTCGATGGTGATGTCCCCCTTGAGATCGACTGCACGGCGGGCATCCGCAATGTGTCCATTGAAATGGTCAAGATCGAGCAGTTCAAGCGCGGTCGGGATGTAGCCGATATTCTTGATGTTGCCGTCAATCTCGGTGAAGAGAACAACGCCAGAGTCGGTTTCTCCGAGATTGTTGTTTTCAATCTCACCCTGCCAGCCCCAGATATCTTCTTTGCCCAGTTTGACGAAACGCCAGTTTTCAGGGGGTTCATCACCGGTCCCCGCTGTCACGAAAGGATTCTTGGCAACGACGGTGTAGTTGACGGTCTGCGGTTCAATGATGAACATCCCGATGACGCCATCCGCCAGATTGCTTTCATTGGCCATGCGTCCTGTCGCCAGGACATAGACACGGGAACCTTCCGCTGTCTTGACGGCATCGACCCGATTGACCTTGATGCAGTATTCGGTGCCCCCACTCCGTGATGCCCAACACCCCAGCTTGGCATCAAAGCGGCCATAACTGGCGTCCATGATGTCCTGGACCATGCTGTTGACACTGCTCTTGGAGACACCAACCTGAGATTTACTGTCATCATGGATGTGGATGACATTGGTGACATCTCTCAATGAACTGTGCGCTCCAACCAGGTTATCGAATTTCCCAATCGCATGCGCAATACCGATGACAATGAGGAAGGCGCAGATGCCTCCCGCCCAAGTGCTGTATTTATGGAATTTCTGATTCTTGAAGCCCAAGATGATACGGTCCAAGAAGCCAGGATGTTCATGATTGATGACGGTATCTTCAACCGGTGCAAAGCCGTAAAGCAGGGAGAGCATGTATTCTGTCCCTGATGGCACTCCACCAACGGTTTCTTCCTCCTGAGGGACATAGGGGGGAACCGGCTCGGTATAAGCGGTTGACGTGATGTAACTGGTGGACTGGCCTTCCTGAGGAGCAGGATGACCTTCGATCAGGTATTGGGTACCTCGTGCCACCGCGCCCGGCTGGATTGGCTGGTGCTCGTAGACCTTGCGAGGAAGTGGAACATATTCCGGCACCAGCAGATAATCCGGCAAAGGTGGCAATGGGATTGGTTCTGGCTCGGATTCCGGTACAGGCGCCGGGATTGGCACAGGAGCAACCGTCTGGGATTCTGGCTGAGAAACCGGTTGCCCGGCCTGTTCTGCCAGACGCTGTTTCAGCAGGTCGATGTCCAGCAGGGATGCTTCATGAATCCACCGCAGATCCCTCAACGCCTGTGCATGATGGGCTGAGGCCGCCTTGAGCAGCCAGACTTCGGCAAGCTGGGTATTTCCCACTGTCCCCATACCATTGAGGAAACAGAGCCCCAACTGGTATTGGGCTTCAGGATCCCCGTTTTCCGCCTGCTCATAGAGGCTCAGGAAATCTGCTTCCGCATTATTGTCTATCTGACTGCTGTCCATTTATATTCCATCCATCAGCCTTATTTCCGTCGGAACGGATTGGGATCCTCCACCTCTGATGATGTTTCCGGTGACGCTGATTTCTTTTCCAAGGCTGATTTTCTCTTTTTCCAGCTGGACCGGGCGATCAAGACACCGATGATGAAGACAACCGGGGTGACCACATAGTCAATCCGATGAAATTTCATACCCGAGACTGCGCCGATGAATCCAGCTATCGCCGCCGCAATGACAATATCCAGCCAGAGCGGACGGATTGCGCCCGCTTTTTTGCTGTTTCTCAGTTTCCAGACAAGGTATCCCAGAAACCAGATACATAAACAAATGAATGCCCGGAAAAAGCCTTTCGCCAGCGCATTCATAATGATATTGAACATTCGGAGACCTCCTGTCGAAGTATATCATCAGCCAATATGCAGACTGCCAAATGGCTTTTTTCAGGCGATGTGTCCCGTGACAACTGTTGTTAAAACAGCAGTATTTTCCAGTTCAGTCTGTTGAAATCATTAAACAGGATGACGGTTACGAAATCTCATCAAAGGATATGTCCGGCACTTCGACCGGCTTTGGCTGTTTAGGCGCCCTGCCTTCTTCCAAGCCTGCGATACATGATTTGAGCCAGGCATGGGTGACTTTATCGGCGTCTGAGGCAGAAAGTGCTTTTTCCAGCAATCTGACCAATTGTCTTAAAACAGGATTCCAGTAAGGTGGCCATTTGTTGGATCCTGTCCAACTGATCCGTCTGGAGAGGCTGAAATCGATTTCAAGCGACCACTGGATACCGTCCAGTGTATCTGGATCATCATAGTTCCTTGCCCATTCAAGCAGCAGGTTGTCCTTGATCAGTTTCTTTGTGAAAGCGTTCCAGGATTTACCGCTGACCCACAATGCAGGCCGGTTGGGAATGACGACATCTTTCCTGTCATGGTCGATGACGGCCATGATGACCTTGTCGATTGGATAGATCTCGACACTGGTTTCCCCACTGGAAAATCCACTGATGGATAATTTGAATCGGGAAATGGATTCCGGTGCATAGCGTGGGTTGGCTCTGCCAAAGTTTTTTGCACATTTATGGCACCAGTACTCGCCAGA